>JBDHYE010000130.1:0-5142 GCA_039811245.1 Chitinophagaceae bacterium
TAGAGAAACAGGTTCAAGTAGCACTAATGATGCAGAAGGTACTATTAAAGATGGTTATCTATATAATGAAGATGGGAAAAAAATAGGCAGCTTATCTGGCGATGTGATTAGTGGTACTTTTGTAGATAATGCAGGCAATACCGTTACCATAAATGGCAAAAGAACATTGTAATTAGGTACATTCTTTATGATAAAATAATGCCTGCTTTAAATGTTAAAGCAGGCATTTAAATTTTAGGATTAGGAATTATTTTTAATTCTTAAAAGCTCTAAAAATATCCAGGCCATTAGCATAAAGCATAAATGCTAATAAGAAAATTAATCCTGCTGTAGTAGCATACTCCATCACCTTCTCATTTACTTTACGGCGTGTGATGATTTCCCAAAGTAAAAAGATGACATAACCACCATCTAAACCCGGTATTGGCAATAAATTCATAAAGGCTAAAATAATAGAGATAAATGCCGTAAGCATCCAGAAATCTTGCCAATCAAATTGGCTAGGGAATATTTTAGCAAAACTACCAATACCTCCTAAATTCTCATTTAATTTCACTTCTTTACTTGTAAATAATAATTTGAATTGCGATACGTAAAAATTAAATTGCTCTCCTGTAAAACTAACACCACGCGCTATTGAACCTATAAACCCATAATGTATCGTCTGCATTTTAAAATCTTCAAAATCGGTTTTGTTCATCACACCTAACTTTTTAGTATCAGCCATTTTGCCCATTAAGTTTTTAATCGTACCCTTATTAGTCATAAACGTTACTTGAAAACTATCTCCGGCATTTATCTGCGCAGCACGCTCTATAAACTGATCTCTATAATTACAGGCTTGTCCATTAAGTGCTATTAAGCTATCGCCTTTTTCAATGCCCATCTGCTGGGCTAATGAACCTTTCATTACTTCTTCAACTACAAATGGAATCCTAGGATTTATAAATGCTACCGATTTCTTTTTTAAAATTAAACCGCGCATTTGCTCTGTAATTGGGAGTACCACGTTTTCATTATTTCTTAATACAGTTACCTCTTTTACATTATTAAACAAGATGTCTTTAGATATCGACTTAAATTTGATCGGTGCTACACCATCAACACTTACTATTTTATCTCCATTTTCAAAACCTAATTGTTTTCCTACACTATCTACGGCAATACCATATTTTAAACTGGTATTGGGTAGATAAGATTCTCCCCAATAAGCCATAACTCCTGAATAAATAATAATGGCAACAAGTACATTAACTATAATACCCCCTAGCATAATGAATAAACGCTGCCAAGCGGGCTTAGAGCGAAACTCCCAAGGTTGAGGTGGTAAAGCCATTTGCTCCTTATCCATACTTTCATCAACCATACCGGCAATCTTAACATAGCCCCCTAACGGAAACCAACCAATACCATAAGTTGTGTCCCCTTTTGTTTTCTTAAATAAAGAAAAGTTGAGCATATTGCCAAAGGGGAATAGGAAGTCAAAAAATAAATAAAACTTCTCAACTCTTGTTTTAAACAATTTTGCAAAAAAGAAATGACCAAACTCATGAAGTATAATCAGTAATGATAAGGCTACAAAAAGCTGAAGGCCTTTAACTTGCCATTCTGCCATCAATAATAATATATTGTTTAACTGCATTGATTTTGTTTTATAAATTTAAGTTTGTTAAGCGTTAGTAAGATTAGTGAATAGTGTTTTTAATGTGATGCTAAAGGACTTTGCTTTGCAAATTCTTCAGCTATTTTACGGGCTTCAAGATTTGTTTCATCATATTCAGCCATTGTAGGTTGTTCTATAAAACTAACCTTATCTAATGTTTTTTCAATGATTTCACTCATCTCTACAAAACCCACACGATTGTTTAAAAATGCATGAACCACAACTTCATTAGCAGCATTGAGTACACAGGGCGCATTACCTCCTTTAAACATGGCATTTTTAGCCAAGCTTAAATTTTGAAAAGTTTTATAATCAGGTTCTTCAAAACTCAATTTGGAAAAATCTTTAAAACTAAATGGCTTAAAATTATTTGCTATTCGCCTAGGATAAGCCATAGCATACTGTATGGGTAATTTCATATCCGGAATACCGATTTGAGCTTTAAGGGAACCATCAATAAATTGTACAAAAGAATGTACCGCACTTTGAGGGTGCACAATCACATCAATTTGTTCATTTTTTAAACCAAAAAACCATTTGGCTTCAATCATCTCAAGCCCCTTATTCATTAGTGTGGCAGAGTCTATCGTGATTTTGGCGCCCATCGTCCAATTGGGGTGCTGTAAGGCATGAGAGGCTTTTACATTGACTAAAAAGTTGGGTTTCTTTCCTAAAAAAGGACCACCGCTAGCAGTCAGTATCACCTTATCAACAGTTTGAGCATCTTCTCCCACTAAACATTGATATAAAGCAGAATGTTCACTATCTACCGGAATAATTTTTGCACCTGTTTGTGCCGCTCTTTGCATCACAAGTTCACCCGCTACTACTAATGTTTCTTTATTGGCTAATGCAATCGTTTTTGACGCCTCCACAGCAGCCATTACAGAATGTAAGCCCGCAAAACCAACAATAGCAGCAATCACCAAATCTACACTCTCCCACTGTACAATATCATTTAAGGCTTCCTGACCTGTAAACACTTTAATATTATGAGTAGAAAGACTTTTATTAACTTTATCATAATGCTGTTTATTTACAATCACTACAGCATTAGGTTTAAATTTTATGGCTTGCTCTATCAGCAAAGCAGTATTGTTATAGGCTGCTAAAATCTCAACTTCAAAAATATCTGGGTGCGCCGCTACTACATCTAGTGCTTGTGTACCAATTGAACCTGTTGAACCCAGTATGGCTATTTTTTTCTTCAAAATACTTAATCTTTATCTATCTATTGTTTGAATTAAAAAGATATAATGTGGATCACATCATATTCTTTAAGGCTGCGAAGATAATTGATATTCGCCCATTAATTATGGCTAAGAAATATTAAAATTTTAGTAAAATCGGTAAAAGCTATTCTAAAATAGGTAAAACATTTTGATTTAACTTTTTTACTACTTATTTTATTAAGTATCTTTGCGCCGCTTTTGTTGAAATTTAAATTTCAATTTAATAATTTTAATTGATGATTTTAGGCGATTGAAAATTTATTACAACATATTTAATTAATTTTTATAATTCATCATAAATGATCGTTACAGATATTTGTATTATTGGTGCTGGCCCCGTTGGACTCTTTGCTGTATTTGAGGCAGGATTGCTAAAAATGCGTTGCCACTTAATTGATGCACTCCCTCAAGTAGGAGGTCAGCTTTCAGAAATTTATCCTCAAAAACCAATCTATGATATTCCCGGTTACCCTACCGTAAATGCCCAAGAATTAGTAGATAATTTGATGGAGCAAATCAAACCATTTAACCCAAGTTTTACTTTAGGTGAACGTATTGAAACAGTTGAGCGTCAGGAAGATAAAAGCTTTATTGTTGGCACAAATGAGAATACCAAAATTCATTGTAAGGCATTAGTTATCGCTGGCGGATTGGGTTGTTTTGAACCCCGCAAACCAGCCGTTGAGGGTTTAGAAAAATTTGAAGGTAAAGGAGTAGCTTATATGGTTAAGAATCCAGAGCTGTTTAGAGATAAAGAAATTGTTTTGGCAGGAGGCGGCGATTCAGCATTAGATTGGACCATCTACCTCGCTGATATTGCACAAAAAGTAACTTTAGTGCATAGAGGTGAAACCTTCAGAGGTGCTCCAGACTCTGCCGAAAAAGTAGCCCATCTTGCTCAAAAAGGCAAAATCAACCTTATCCTTAAATCAAATATTACAAAAATTAACGGCAACGGACACCTCAAAGAAGTAACCATAACTGGTGCAGACAGTAATGAATCTACCATTGGGGCAGATTATTTTATTCCCTTGTTTGGTCTTAGCCCTAAATTGGGACCTATAGCAAATTGGGGTTTAAATATTGACAAATCGGCTATTGTAGTAAATACATTTGATTACAGTACAAATGTTGAAGGCATTTACGCTATTGGCGATATTAACACGTATCCGGGCAAATTAAAATTAATCCTTTGTGGCTTTCACGAAGCTGCCTTAATGTGTCAAAGTGCTTTTAAACACGTATATCCGGATCAAAAACTCAGCTTTAAATATACTACGGTAAATGGGGTTAATGCGTTTTAATAAAATACAAACTATTTTATTCTAAATAATATACCTTTAAACTATGGCATTAATTAATTTTACGGTTGAAGACCGTGATGGAAGTACACAAGAACTTAGTATCCCCGATGATATGAGCTTAAGTTTGATGGAAGCACTTAAAGCTAGCGAATATAATATTCTGGCTACCTGTGGTGGCATGGCGCTTTGTGCTACTTGCCATGTACAAGTGTGTAAAGGATTAGAAAAGCTGGCAGAAAGCAGCGCTGAAGAACTAGACATGCTGGATACCCTACCCGATGCCTTGGCAGACAGCCGCTTGGCTTGTCAAATCCGTATTGATGAACGTATTGAAGGAGCTTATTTTAAAATATTAGGTCCGGAACACGAGTAATGCTATTATCCAACATTTAATAGTATTTATAATAATTATAATTTTTCAAAAAAAAGGCTGTCCTATAAAAGACAGCTTTTTTTTATGCGCTAAATTATTTTACGAACCTTGAAACGGTACTGTTTTTTGAAGGTATTTACGTTAAGCACAATATTTAGTCTAAGTTTCAATCAATATCTTAAGTGATTAAGGATACAATATTATTATAAAAACCCTATATTTGTAATAAAGAAACTTTTTGTTTTCTGAATGTTAGCAAAATAAAAAATTTAAGTCAAATTTTATGAATAAAAAACTACTTTACACAATTTTTGCCTTAGGAATTCTATCCATTACCAAATGGGCTAATGCACAAGATAGTTCTAGTTATGTTGGTTGCGGAATTAGTACAGAGCTACTACAATCTATGGGTCTAAATGGTCCTAGAAGTGGAGCAACTGAATATTATACAGCCCCTGACAGCTTTCCAACAAGTGCAATTCAAACCTGTGGAAAATTTAAAATTTATTATGAAGATTTGAGAACAGGTGCACCATTAGCAGGCTTTAATGACCCAATAAATGGTGTTAC
>JBDHYE010000131.1:0-5135 GCA_039811245.1 Chitinophagaceae bacterium
TTTAGCACCCGATGGGCTTTGTACTTGCAGCAAGTAGTAGGCTGGGGCGATGCCCTTAAGCGATAAAGTGTAGGGCTCTGTATGGCTCTGCTCTTGCAGCAGGCAGCGCCCTTTAAGGTCTATAAGTTGTACGCTTGAACCTATGGGCAGCTCCTCTATTGTGATCTGCTCTGTGGCAGGATTGGGGTAGATGTGTAAATTAGTTGTTACACTCCCCTCCACTATCCCCAGTTTCTCATTACTGGGTTTAAAGGTATCTGCATCTATTACAGCCATAACGCTGTAAGGACCAGTAGCAGGTAGATGATAATCTGATGCCACTACGTTGGCAGGGTTGATGGCTGCACTTGCAGGACTGAAATAGCCTCCACTGGCATAAAAATCACCACGCATGGCTCTAAATGAGGAATCTGCAAAGGCGGTACCATCTGAACGGCGGATATCTGCACGTACATTAGTAAGCGTAAAAGGACTCTTGCCATAAGGCACTGCATACCAATGAGTTTTAGCCCAAGAGTGCAGCTTAAAGCTTGAGGGGGCTTTGATAGCAAAGAGCCCTGCCGTATCACCATGTATCTGAGGACTCAAAACTTAAATTAGCACTGTTATCACAGTACAACTCTATACGCTTCTGACCCACTGGCGCAGGATTGTAGATGTAGGAATTGTTAATTATTAAGTTGAATTTTTTAGATAAATCTCCAGAATATATATTTAAAGATGCATAATCCTTACCCGAATTAAAACTATTACTATAAATGTTAACATGTTTGAAACTTTGTGTTATTACACTTTCCAAATGGTGGAAACCAGGACCTAAATATAATCCAACACCACCAATATTTTTGAATATATCTATACCTATATTGTCTATTTCTGTTTCAATCTGTATAACAGCTAATTTTTTAGGATATATTATATTATTATAATTAACGTTAAAATTTGAATTAGATACTTTAGTAAAATAATCAATTAATATCAAATAATTAGGAATTTCATATGGAGGTAGTTCATTTCTTATGCTTATTATATTTTTACTAAAATCAAAATGGCAGTTTGAAATTTCATACAAATCATAAAATAAAGGCGAATAATTAAAAATAGAATTTCTAAATGAAATATAACCAGATAATGAAATTGAACAATTTGGAAAAGGTCTTTTTGATATTATAGTATCAATATTTTCTATAATAACATTGCTTAGATTTCCTAAAAAATTAATAAACACCTTGGATTTTTTGTTAATATTAATTCTTGTTGTATCAGTTTTATTAACTGTGCCATTTATTCGTAATGGAAATCTATCATATCTAAATAAAATATCATTTTCAATAAAAACATCTGCACTAAGTACTATACTGTCATAAGGCATAGCCGCATCTACTGCTGCTTGAATGGTACTATAAACTCCTACTAAACGCTTCGCGGAATATAATGATGCGGTTTGAGCGCTACTCCTACTAGAGCCATAACAAAATATTAGAACTAAAATAAACTTTAGACTTTTCATAGCATACAAATTTAATGTTACAAAAGGCTTATTTAAGCCTTTTCTAACTTATCTTAATTTATTGTTTCACCAATTTAAACTGTTGTTTCTGTGCATTAGGTGCTTCTACATTGAGCAGATAAGCACCGCTACTTAATAGGCTGCATTGCTGCGCCATATATGCATTTACAGCAGTTAAACTCCCTTCAAACTGTGCTATACGTTTACCACTGATGTCTAATAATTGTACGCGGTATAAACCTTTAGGCTCCCCATATATCTTAAAGCTTTCAGTAAAGGGGTTGGGGGCTACATTAAGCTTAAGCTCAGGTGCTGCACTAAGATCTAAACTGTTTTGACTCTGCCTAAACAAGGGCAAAGTAGGATACCAATCTACTTGTTTCTGCACTAAATACGGCGCTGTACCGTCATTCAAAGTCCCAGGTAAAAATGTAAACCAAAAGTAGTTTGTACCACAAGGAATTCTCGTTCTAGTAATAGACATATTAGAATCTATTACTTCTCCATACTCATATGATGTTGGCTTAGGTTTTATCGTTGAATCATAACTTGGATTCCATATCAAATCAGTCAAATAATTATGGCTAGAGAAAAGCGTGAAGAGTTTTTCGCCCTCGTTATGCTTACTAAAGCAGGTTTTGGGGTAAAAACCCATAGTATAAGGGTCGGCAGGGTCTATGCCATTGCCTATGCGGTTGTTGTTGTAATTGTCGTCTAGGCGGTTGTAAGCATCGGTAGCCAGTGTGCCGTCATTTTTGATATATACACCTATATAGCCTTGGCTGTTGGCAGTATAATGGTACAAGGGGTTGTTTAATGGGCCCGGTAGTGAGGGGTCGTAGGTAGTAAACCATGCCACATAAAAACCATCGCCAGTGGGGTTATAGGCTATTGAAGGAAAGGCATTGCCAGCAGCTCTTAAATCGGGCAAAGGACTACCTGAGGGCGCAATAAGGCTGGCATCGTTTAGGGTTAGGGTTTGGTATATAGGGCTAAGGCTGTGGTTGGCCATGCGTACTTGTATGCGGTTGTTGTCATTATTGTAAAAGGTATATGCCCAATCTTGTGCAATACTGCTTTGGTGGTCGGGGGCATCTATCTTGAGTTGGAATCTATCCCATAGGCTATCCATAACCTTAGGCAGCGGTAGTACATCTTCTAATGTAATAAAAGGGGTCGTACTCATCAAGCTGCCTGCATCTACTAAGTATTTTAATATCGTAGTATTAGGCTTGGTACTGTCCACACATACAATATGGGCACTTAGGATACCGGTAGCACCTACCTGCTCGCTCAATGCTACATCGGGCAATTTAGCATTGATAGAAGTACCGAGTAGATGTACCGGACCAAAACTACCTGTTGAGGCACTATAGGCTCTCATACGTATGGGGGTAGAAGGTTCATCCCATACAATCACTGCATTGGTAAAATCATTACAATCCATATTGATATGCACGGCTTTCCATTTTGAACCAGTGGGAGAATGATAGACCAACATATCGGTATCAAATATTAAACCTGATCTTTCTCCATAAGTAGTATCGGGTTTACTCATAATGTATTTACGCATTCTTATATCAAAACCAGAGCCTACGCCAGTTGGTTGCCAATAGGCTACGCATAGTTTATATTGAAAATTTTCATACAAAATACCTACGGTTAGATTGCACACATCTGCATCAAAATATTTGACACCTCGATATAAAATATTGCCTGTACCCGATTCTGTTACTTCATAAGCTATAGAGTTGCCATAGTTTTCAATATCAAAATGGTTGATAGCCCAAACATATACATTTTCATTGCCGGGATAGCTGCTTTCAAAATCAAACTCTTGGTTATAAATAGAGCCTCCATTACGCTGATCATAAAAGGTACGCCCTACTAAGCCTGAACTATAACCAATAGGGAACGTAGGTATGGCTAAATCGTGAGTAGGTTTTGGAAAATGCTTATTGGGCACGGCAGCAGGTAAAAAAGGAGATTGTGCCATTGTGGATTTGTGGACAAATAAACTCATAAAAAAGAATATGAATCCGTAACTTAGTAGATTAAAAAATTTGCGCTGTTGCGCTGTTGCGCTGTTGCGCTGTTGCGCTAAAAGCGCTAAAGGGGGTTAATTTGAATTTCATAAATTGATCATTTAATGTTTAAATAAAAAAAACACAAAGTGGTTTTTTTCTACGCTTATCAATGTCTTGATTCAAAAAAAATAGGCTCGTCCCTTATTATAAATTTTAGCGTGTGAATGGGCACGCTTTCTGTAGGTGGGCTTGCTCCTCCATTTTATTGCAAACCTTTTATCCTTTTTATTTTGAGACCGGGTGTTTCTTTCTTAAATACCCTCTAAAGTAGGCTACTACTTGATCAAAAAAAACCAGAATGTTAAAACAAATGTAATGTTTAATTTTCGTAATGTCAAGTGTAGGAGGGAAATATTTTTTATGAACGTTTTTTTATTATTAAAAAACCTGTGGTTAGGTTATGCAAAAAAATAATTACTAAAGTAATAACACATTAAGCCCAAAAAATAAAATTTTAGCTTAACATATAAATATAACAAGATTATGGTATAAATAAATCTGATACCATTTTAAAAAAATCTATCAAATCATTTGTAAATTTACCTTGTGAATATTAAACGTGAAATATTACTTGATTTTGAGGTTGACAAACTTACCAATTCAATTGAAAATTCCCTATCAGGAGAAGTATTTGATACCCAAATTCATAAAGTTCATAAAAATGAAAAAATCAAACAATCTGATTGGGTATTTGATTGGAAATCTGAATTAAAAGATCCTTCAAAAACTATTTATAGTTTAACTACACTAAACAATCCTAAAATCGTTCAAGGCTTATTAAGCATTACAGACAAAGGCGACCATATATTTATGAACCTAATTGAAAATGCAAAGTTCAACAGAGGTAAGAATAAATTGTATTTAGGTGTTGCCGGAAATCTTATTGCATTTGCATGTAAAGTATCCTTTGAGCAAGCTTATGATGGGATTGTTTCTTTTATAGCAAAAACGCAATTAATTGAGCATTATAAACTAACTTTAGGGGCTAAGCTTTTTGCCGATAACAGAATGTATATTGACACAAATGAAGCCAAAATATTAACTGTAAAATATTTTAAAGATTTTAAGTTATGATTAATTTTAAAAAAATAGACGAAAAAGATATTGTTTTCGTCAGCAAAACTTTGAGTGAAAAGGAAGATAAAGCATTTAGCATTTTTTTAAAAAGACGTAAATCAAGGCGCTTAAAAAATGTGAAAAATAAAAAGCCAAAAATCGTTCAAAAATAAATTACAATGTAGCTGGGTTTATCTTTAGCTTAATTAAAACATTGGGGGAAAGTGTTAATTAAATACTTCTGATAAACGAATTGAATAAAGTAAGTGTAGAAAATACGAATAGACCATCTAAACTATAACACGTTATGTTTATCAAAGCTCAAAAACAGCACACAAGCCCTAATATCAAAAATCTTTCTGAGCCCCATTAAGAAAAGCTAGTGCCTTGATAATGCCTTAGCCTTTGGGCCAGTGATAGTAGCGGATACCCCACAGCGGAGTGCAACGCAGCGAGGAGTAGCAGCGGATAGCACGGTGCGT
>JBDHYE010000132.1:0-5130 GCA_039811245.1 Chitinophagaceae bacterium
GTTAATAAATAGACATTAACATTCAGGAAAAACACAATTGAATTATTGTTTGGAGTTTATTTTTGATATCTTAAATGGCTTTGTGTGTTTAATTTCCTCTTGGTTACTGTAAGCATATCTTGTATCTTTGGCAGTATTTTAAACTTAATTATAATATTCTTAAAACCTTGTGGGTTTTGAGCTTTCAAAAAAATATATGATAAAGAAGATTTCTTTTTACAGTGTGCTTACACTATTAAGTAGTACAACACTGATTGCACAAAATGCTCAAACAGGAGCTATCAAGGGTTTTGTATATGAGAAGAGTAGTGGTGAGCCGCTCGGTGCATCAAATATATTTATCAAAGACACTAAAAAGGCAGCACAAACAGACGATAACGGTTATTTTACGATAGGTCAATTAGAGGCTGGTAAATATACCCTCATAGCAACTAGTTTTGGATATGACACTATGGTCGTGCATGTATCTATAGGGGCTAATGAAGTAAAAAGTCAAAAAATATTTTTAAGTAGTAAAGATTTTCAACTCAAAGATGTAAATATTAGTGCCCGCCAGATTCAAAAAACAACAAAAGTCAATATCTCTACTACTACCATTACCCCTAGAGAGATTAAACTCTTACCCAGTAGTGGTGGAGAGCCCGATTTGGCACAATATTTACAAGTTACCCCAGGGGTTACTTTTACCGGAGACCAAGGAGGGCAGCTCTATATTAGAGGGGGCTCACCCGTACAAACAGGTATCTTGTTAGATGGTATTACAATTTATAATCCATTTCACTCTATAGGTTTGTATTCTGTTTTTGAAACAGAAGCGATTCGCTCTGCCGATGTGATGACTGCGGGTTTTAATGCGGCTTATGGCAATAGGAGCTCGGCTATATTAGACATTCATACTAAAGATGGTAATAACCAGCGCTTATCTGGAGTAGCATCGGTATCTCCAATAATGGTGAGAGGAATGTTAGAAGGGCCCTTGATGAAATCAAAAAATCCCGAAGGAGGAAGCAATACTTTTTTACTTTCTGCAAAACACAGCTATCTTAGTAACACCTCTAAAGCCCTTTATAGTGGCTTAGGAGAGCAATTTAAGCATGGTATGCCCTTTGATTTTACCGATATTTATGGTAAGGTTACCTTTAGTGGCGACAACGGTTCTAAGTTTAATTTATTTGGTTTTTCATTTAATGATAAAGCAAATGTATTGGACAATTTAGGCGTTTCAAAAGCAATGTTCAAATGGAACTCCTTTGGGGCAGGTACTACTTTTGTGGTGTCGCCTAGTGGTTCATCAAACTTGATTAGTGGAAAGTTTGCCTATTCTAAATATAAAATCAATAATGAAGAAGTAAACTTTAGTCCACGCTCTAGTAGCATTAACAACTTTGAAGGTGCTATAGATTTTACTTACTTTTTTCCGGGTTATAGCCAGTTACGTTATGGTATAGAAGTGGCGGGTCAGAATACTACCTTAGACTATCGTAACTCATTAGGCAATACGATAAGTTTAGATCGTAACAATACCACCGCAGCGGCCTATTTTATTTACCGTAAAAACTTTGACCAACATTTTATTTTAGAGCCCAGCATGCGTATCCAGTATTATTCTTCACAAGGAGCAGTATCGCCAGAGCCTAGAATTAATTTGAAATATAATGCTACTTCCAATCTTCGTTTTAAAGCAGCAGCAGGTTTATACTCTCAAAATATTGTTGGTATCAAATCGGATAGAGATGTAGTAAACTTTTTTAATGGTTTTGTGCTAAGCCCTGACCAATCTATACTTAACACAGATAGACAGACCGCAGCCTCTAATTTAGAGCGTGCTCAACATGCTGTTTTTGGAGTAGAATTTGATGTTAAGAATGTAGAATTTAATATTGAGCCTTGGGTGAAAAATTTCTCTCAAATTATACAATTAAATCGCACCAAAGGGGTTAACCCAGTGAATATAGCCGATTTTCAAGCCGATAAAGGTATTGCAAAAGGTATAGACTTCTCTGCAAAATATGCTAAGAATAGATTGTTTCTATGGGGTGTAGTATCTTATCAAAAAATAGTTTATACTACTAGATTAGAAAACTTTGATACCACTTACACCGTTCAATCTTATCCTCCTCCATTTGATAGGCGTTTAAATATCAATTTGGTGGCTTCTTATACTGCAGGTGCTAAAAAAGATTGGGATATTTCTGCACGATTTAATTATGGTTCACCATTTCCATTTACACAAACCCAAGCTTTTGCAGAGAGCGTGCCGATTACCAATACCAGTTTAAGCTCCAATCCTTTGTTGTTAAATGGCAGTATTCAAACCTTATATTCTTCAACCATTAATGGTGGCAGACTTACACCTTACCACCGTTTAGACTTGAGTGCTAAAAAGACATTTAAGTTGAGTACCTATTCTGCACTGGAGGCTACATTTACCCTAAGTAATATGTATAACCGCCAAAATATTTTTTATGTAAATCGTTTAGATAATAAAGTATATTACCAATTACCTATTTTCCCAAGTTTAAGTGTGGCTTGGAGATTTTAAGGGCTTGGTTTAACAGATGAATAGGGTATCATATTAAGCATGAGAAAAAACAAAAACAGAAATTTATCAATTGGTATATGGGTATTGCCCATGTTGTGTTTAGGGGCTTTGCCAAGTCAAGCACAGCTATTGCAACCCATGCAGAGCCAGGTACAATATCTTAATAATGCCGAGCAACAATACAGTCAAGCCTTATACAATGCTTCTGTATTTGCAGCGCAGCAGCATGCACATGAAAGTATTGCTTTTTTTAACAACAACGACCCTATTGTTCAAAAAGACCGTGCTCGATTTATAGCACAAGTAGCCCGATTAAAATTAGGGGTGCTGGATACCACTTCTACTCCTTTTACGCAGGCATATTATGCACAGCGTATGGCCCTTGAGAAGGCCTATTATTATTTTAAAAAAATGAATTGGTCAAAGGCGATTAGCGCCTTCAAAGATGCTGGTATCGCAAATCTTAGCAACCAAGAAATTATCGAAAGTAAATTTTTATTAGCCTATTGTTATTTTAATGAAATGCAATTTGCTGAAGCTAAAAGTTTATTAGTAGCCATCAAAGATTTGCCCAGCACTTACCATAATGCAGCACAATATTACTATGGATTGTTAGCTTATAATGAAGGTAATTATAATGAAGCACTAAAAGCTTTTGAACCTATTGCTACTCAAAAAGAATATCAAGAAGTAGTACCTTATTATATTGCTGAGATTTTTTACTTTCAAAAACAATATACGGCCGCATTAGAAAAAGCACAGACTTTATTAAACAATAGCACAACAAGTTATTATAATAATGAGTTGCGCTTGCTATTGGCTCAAATCTATTTTGAACATCAAAAAGATTATGCCAAAGCATTACCCTATTTAGAGCATTACTATCAACATGTTAGCAAAATCCGCAAACAAGATTTATACAAATTAGGCTTTTGTTATTATGCTACACAGCAATGGGAAAAGGCAAGCCAAGTGTTTTTACAATTAAGTCCTTTGAAAGATGCCTTAGGTCAAAATGCAATGTACTTATTGGCAGAATCTTACCTAAAATTGAAAGAACAACAAGGTGCAAAAAATGCATTCAGTCTTTGTAGCCAAATGAGCTTTGACCAAGATTTAATTGCACCCTCTTTACTTAATGCGGCTAAATTATCTTTTGAATTGGGCTACCCTAAAGAGGGGATAGACAATTTGAAAAATCTAATTTCAAATTATCCTAATTCAGTGCGTTATAAAGAAGCAGTACAAGTACTTTCGGAACAATTACTAGAATCTGGAAGCTATTTTGACGCATATCAACTTTTACAAAACAATGCGGGTAGTCCGCCAGGATATCTTCAAAAAGCTTCTTATGCTTATGCCATGTACTTGTTTCAAAAAGGAGACAGGGCAATGGCATTACAAGTAATGAATAATGCATTAGCCTATCCGGTTTACCCAGAATATACCGCCGCCAGCCATTTTTGGAAATCAGAATTAGAATACCTCAATGGGAACTATTCAACGGCATTAAATCATGCTCAACAATTTTTAGCCCTATCAGATTTTAAAGACAGTAGAATAAGCAGTGCTGCTACTGCACAACATACCTTAATGACATTGGGTTATTGTGCTTTGAAATTAAAAAATTATCCAGAGGCTAAAAAGTATTTTGCGCAAGCACAATCCAACCAAGCGCAGCCCTCATTTTCTTCTAAATCGGCCTCCGAAGCCTTATTGCGTCAAGCCGATGCCGAATTTTTGGCAAAAGAATATGCCTCTGCATTGGGATTGTATAATAAAGTTATTGCACTTTCAAATACCGATAAAGATTATGCCTTATTTCAAAAAAGTACCTTACTAGGTTTATTAGACCAAGAGCCACAACAAGAAGCCATTTTAAAAGAATTAAGTGAAAGAAAGAATTCCGTATCAACCTACCGCTCTGAAGCAATTTATACCTTAGGTGATATGGAAATAGAAAAAGGGAATTTTGAAAAAGCTTTAAACTATTTTAAAAAACTTACGGACAGCTCTGTAAGTCCATTGATGGCTAAAGTACAATTTAAAACAGCATATTGCTATCAAGAGCTCAATAAAACAAATGAAGCGATTGAGGCATTTAAAAAAGTTTGGAATCAGTATCCTAATACCGAACAGGCGCGTGCAGCACAAGATGCTTTAAAATCGCTCTACATTAGCAGCAATCAAGCCGCAGCTTATAAAGAATTATTAGAAGCTCACGGACAACAAGAGCCTCATGACCAGAGTTTAGATTCTGTATTCTATGCCAGTGCCGAAACACAATACAGTACTCAGAAATATGCTGATGCTGCAAAAGCCTATAGTGAATATTTAAAGCAATATCCCAATGGTATTTTTGAATTTAAAGCCCATTATTATAGAGGAGCTTCTTATTATCAAATTAAAAAATTTGATGAGGCGCTAGCAGATTTTGACTATATTTTGAAAGAAAACTGGACCGATTTTACAGAGCTAGCCGCTGCACAAGCAGCAGAGATTAGTTTTGCGCAACAACAATATACGAATGCTCAAAAATATTACGAACGTTTACGCTTAAGTGCTGTAGATAAAAATAAATTACTCAA
>JBDHYE010000133.1:0-5116 GCA_039811245.1 Chitinophagaceae bacterium
ATTTCTGGCAGTATAAAAACGGTTTTTATCTTTCTAACAGTAGCTTACAATTATTGGTGGATAAGACTTTGAAAGGATTATGCCTGGCATCAAGCCTGGCATTAGTCATTTGTTTTCGACAACAAAAGATTCGTACTTCAGTAGCATTTCTATTTTTACTACTGGCACTTATGGCTAATTTTCCTTCGGCGCAACCCCGTTATTGGCTGGCATGTTATTATGGTGCTTTAGCTTTTGTGTTTTATTATGACAAAATTGTTCGTTGGAAACATGCTTTTGAAACTCTACTCATCAGTGCTTTGCTTGGGCTGTTTCCTATCCTTACTTTATTTAAATTTTCTAATGAAAAGTTGGCAACACTAGATGTGAAAAAGTTTATTCAGCTTACCTATCTCGGTGGTGATTTTGACAGTTATAGTGCCTTGGGTACTACCTTGCAGTATGTTCAACAGTATGGATTGTGCTGGGGTAGGCAGTTGTTGGGAGTATTGCTTTTTTTTATCCCTCGTAGTATATGGCCCGATAAACCAATTGGTACAGGGGCTATGGTTAATCGTTTAGAAGGTTCAGATTTTACTAATTTTAGTTGCCCTTTTATAGCAGAGTTTTACATTAATTTTGGACTATTGGGCATACTGCTTGCAGTGGCTATCTTAGCTATTGTAATTCGTAAATATGATGTTTATTTTTGGTATTCATCAGCCTATTCTAAAACTAAATTGTTTTTGTTTTATCCTAGTGCTTGTTTTCTTTTCTTCTTTATGCTTCGTGGCGATTTGCTTTCGTCATTTGCATATACATTAGGCATTGGTTTGAGTTTTGCTTTAGCATTACAATTGATGATAAAAAAATAGAGGTATGTTAAAAAACATACCCCTAAAACATAAAACAAAAAGAAACGCTTAATTGTATTTATTACTACTTGGTTACAGTTATGTAAGCATCCATAGTTTTCTTAATGGCAGCTTTTTGTGCCGCACCACTTAATTTTTGTTTTTCTACTACATCTAAAGCTTCAAACATTTGTACATGGTTAGCTAGGAAAGATACTTTTATGGAGTTGTTTTTGTCCATATACTCTTTCCAAATAGATTTTACGTTATCCCAAAAAGCAGCTCTTTCTTTGGTCCAAAAAGAAGCAGCGGCACCACATTTAGCATCGTCTAGTCTAACATATTTATTATAGCCTTTTTCATAAGCTAGTACGCTATCTGTACTACCGGTTTTACGGATAATTTTTCTATTGTCTTGTTCATGCATATAACCATAATTAGTTAAGCTGATCATATTGGTTCTTTCCAATACATTATAATCTTCTCTAGTGGTATATTCTCTACGAGGTAAAGGCGCATCGGTAGTATTCATCCAGCGGTAAGCACCATTTATATATACCCATTGTGATAGCCCTTGGTATCTAGGAGCATCACTTACTTCCCATACGCTTTGCATCCATTTACCTTTTACCTCTTTAGGGTCTAAGGCTACTTTTTTCCAAACTCCGTCATGGTCAAAGGTCCACATTGTGGTAGGTTCATATTCCCAATCTTCTCTCCAATGTTTAATCATAGTACCACCAGGTATAACTAAGATGTGTTGTAATACTATTTTTTTGGGGCTTTCTTCAAGCGCAAAAGAGTATTCTACTACGGGTTTATTTTCAATTGCTTTTGCTTTATACTCTTTGCTGGTGTCATTTGTAAAAGTTTCGGCATAGTTAAAGGTTACATGGAAACAGCCTTCTAACTTTTTAATATTCTCAATGTCTTGTGCACTTTGTGCAATACCTACATGACTCGCTAAAATTAGACCTGCTAATAAGAGTTGTTTTTTCATTTTCATCTTTTATTTTATTTTGTTGTTTTATGTTTTACTTCTTTATGTTTTACTTAATTAATACATATTTTAGTTCTGGTTTACCTCTTGTACCACCATCTTCTGTAGTAAAGCTGATACATTTAAGTTTGTAATTATTTCCTTTAGCATCTTTGATGACATAGAATTTAGTCTTGTATGTTCCGGCAGGAGTGCTAGAGCCTGGCCCGGCTGTTTTACGCCAAGAATCGCCAATAGCCCATTTATTCGTTTTAAAGGTTTCTTTAGCTATATCTGCGCTACTATATTTTTCAAATGCTTCTGTAGCTTCTGTTTCACTGGCGTATTCTTTAGTGGCTACACTTACACCAGAGCGGAAATTGGTAGCAATTAAATCAGAGAATACATAAGGCACTAAACCCGTACCCATATTGGTTTCATAAATACCCAATGTCCAAAGGATATCCCATTCCTTTTTTTGAGGTTCTACACTTATTACGCCATTATCTACAGAGAAATATTGATAATGGTGGGCATCATTTTTTGTAATCTCTACAGTTTTGGTACTACTTTCATTAATCGCAGCATATTCTACTTTATAGCCATTAGATGTTTTAGTGATTTTTAGCTTCACCAGATCTTTTTGAGGCGTTTTTCCACCTGTGCCTCTGCTTAGGATAATCACTTTGTTAAAGCTGCTGCTAATTTCTGGAATAACTGTTTTGTTGATGTCTTCGTGTACATCATCTAATAAATTAAAATCACTTGATACAGGTTCGTAAGCATTCAATAAAATTTTCTTACCTACTGTATCGGCTGCGCTTACAGTACTTAAGTCTGTTTTTTCGCTAATAATAGCAGTAGCAGCAGTAGTCCAGTTGATACATACTCTAAACTCTGAACCATTATAGAAGGCTAAATCCCAAGCGCTTCTTGCTACAGCTGTTTGTTTATCTGTACTAAAGCTTACATATACAGAATTACCAGCTGCGGTACCGGCTTCAGTACCTACAAGACCCTCTAACTGTACGGTTTTACCCTCTGAGGCTTGTGCCGAAATTAGAGGCGTTTTATCTTCTTTTTTACAAGAACCCATAAGGGCTAAAAGGCATATTGCCCAGCTTATTTTTTTCATAAGATTGTGTGTTTTTGAAAGTTTGGTTTGTGTTTATTTTGAAAAATTTAAAAGTAGTTTTAAGAATACCGAACGCCCATAACTAAAGGGGATTGCGCCATTGGTATTGTGTGCCATTCCAGATTGTGAAATGGTGTTTTGTAAGACACTAATGTTAAATAGGTTTCTAACTCCTGCTTGTAATTGCAGATAAGGGTGTAAGCGTTGAGTAACATTAAACTCTGCATTATGAAATGCCTGTGTAGTTGTCTGTCCTAATACGATATTGTTTTGTGCATCGGGGCTGGCAGTAAATACGTTTCGCTTACCGGTATATTTGTAGAAAATACTTAATTGTGTTTTGCTTTTCTCAATACGGTATTGCATTTCAGATTGTAACTCTAATGACCATTGCATCGGTTTTATTAAACCATTAGAATAGGGATAGTCTGGATTGAAGCGCCCAATATAAAGTGCTGCAACTTTAAAATACCAATGATCGGTACGTATGCTGGGCTCAATAGATACACCACTGGTGCGGTATTGATCTACATTCATCATCATATATTCTGCTGTATTGTTGGGGTTCACAGCATAGTTGATTAAGTTGTGATAACGATTATAAAATCCACTCCATTCTATTTGAACTACATTTTTAGCTTTAATTGCATTTTGGTATAAGAGGCTTCCGGTATAGCTTTGCGACTCTTCTGCTAACAGATTGGTATTGCCTTTTATGGCATGATTGGCATCTTGGAAATCAAAATACAATTCTCTTAAACTTGGCGCTCTATAACCCATAGCATAGGCCATTCTGAAAGAAATATCTTTGGTGAGGGTGGCCATAATATGCACTGAGGGTATGATAGGAGGGGCTTGGTATAAAGAGTTTTCGCTAAAACGTAAACCGGGTTTAATTTTTATTTTATCAAAACATTTATATTCACTAGTGAAAAAGATAGCATAGTTTGAAAACTCCGGATTGCCCGCTATTCTTTGTCCTTGTGCGATGTCATGATTGATTTCAAATCCTGCATTCCAGATCCATTTATCTGAGATTTGATGATAGAGATTCCCTCTTACTAATTTTGATTTTACGGTAGATACATCTTGATCACCTATGCCATTCGTAAGGGTTTGTGTGTTGGCTAAAAAATCAACCAACTCTGTTTTTGTTCTTCTTTTATAATCTACTAAAGAGGCTACTAAATCCCATTTAAGTTTTTTGTATTGCTGTTGATACTGGAATTGATGCGACCATTTATTTGTTGTGAAATCTTGATTCTGGGCTTTATAATTTCCGAAATTTATTGGACCTTTGGTTGAAATGGTTTCATGCACATAATCATTTCTGTAGCTTATAGCTAAGTTGCCTTTTCTATACGCGATACGTGCACTGGGCAAAAATTGTTCTTTGGGTTTCCAACTGTGGTTGCGGTCTAAACTGTCGGCACCATAACCTGTAAAATCATTATGCACAAAACCTAACATAGCGTTGAAATGATTGTAATTGCCCGATAGGTTAATTTGTTGGCTATGCAGTCCTTTACTTTTAATAGGTTTATATTCTTTACCCGCCGATTCCTCTTGTATGCTGGCATTCACATGAAAATGTTTTCCAGTATTTTTTTTAGTGATAATATTCATCACACCAGCCAAAGCATCGCTACCATAAAGGATAGACATAGGCCCTTGGATAATTTCAATACGTTCTATTTGGCTCACATCTATCTGATTAATACTTTCTCTCAAATCGCCCCGATCTACTAAGGGTACGCCATCTAAAAGTATTTTGATATTGCGTCCTCCCATACCCATTAAAGAGATATCGCTGGCACCAAGGGCTTTATCGTTAGAAAATTGAATGCCTACTTCGGTACTTAATAATTGTTGTATCGAACTAGCGCCTTTCGATTGTATTTTTTGAGCATCTATGACCTTAACTTGGTAAACAGAATTTTTTAAGGAGTTGGCATTGTACTGACCTGTTACCACTACATCTTTAAGATGTTGTACACTATTACTATCGCTCTGAATCGTATGTTGTGCAGTTAATTGCAGGCTACAGCCTAGGCTTAATAAGCTTAATATGATTGGTTTTTTGTGCATTGTAATTCGCTATTATCAGAATATCCTTATTAAGATAATGGGTATGAATTATTGAGGGCACAAAAGTATTAGGGCTTGTTT
>JBDHYE010000134.1:0-5110 GCA_039811245.1 Chitinophagaceae bacterium
TCTTAAAATCCTTTGAAAAGAAATTTTTCAAAATAAACACCAATTCAACTACCAAGCCCAACACCAAATCAGTTTAAAAAGTTGGAACCCTTTAGTAGCGCACCTGGTTTGGGACCAGGGGGTCGCAGGTTCGAATCCTGTCTTCCCGACAAAAAAAAATAGATAGGCTGTCCAATTATTTGGACAGCCTATCTTGCTTTTAATGCGATTAAGATTTTAAGCGGGGGATTGTTTAATGTTACTTTATTTTATACAGTAATGTATTCAATACAAAAATAAGTATTTCGTTCAGCGTTCTGATAAAACGTTTCATAAGTTGTAAGAAAGCACTTATGCCTCAAGATGCTCAATCTTAAAGCCTTTAGTTCTTACTAGTTTAATGATTTCTTCTATAGATATTCCTATAGTGTTTACTGTTAGGATTTTATCAGGATGGAGTGTATCTACAGACCATTGTTCAATGCCTTGAGCTTCGTCAAGTGCATTTTTTACTTTTGATACGCAGTTTTCACAATTGAGGTTAGTTTTAAATTTTAGTGTTTTGTTTTCCATTTTTCTAATTTTTATTATGAATTATATGTGTGGCTTTTTGTTTCAAAGTTATTGTTTCCATTTCAATCTTAAGCTGTTGCTAACTACGCTTACGCTACTCAGTGCCATGGCTGCGCCAGCGATCATGGGGTTCAGTAAGAAACCGTTAATCGGGTAGAGTATGCCGGCTGCTATAGGGATACCTAACACGTTATATATAAACGCCCAAAAGAGATTTTGTTTAATAGTAGTAATGGTCTGTTGAGAGAGCTTAATCGCTTGAGGTATTTTCATTAAGTCTGAAGAGACTAAAGTTATATGAGCTACATCCATAGCAATATCAGCCCCTTTACCCATGGCAATACTTACATTGGCACTAGCTAAAGCGCTACTATCGTTAATACCATCGCCCACCATTGCTACTTTTTTGCCTTCTTTTTGAAGTGCTTTAATAAATGCTTCTTTTTGGTTGGGTAGCATTGATGCTTTGAAGTGTTCAATACCGGTAAGCTTAGCGATGGCTGAAGCTGTTTCTAATTGGTCTCCGGTAAGCATATACACTTCAATACCTTTATTTTTAATTTCTTTAATGGCTTGTTTTGCATTTTCTTTAAGGGTATCTGCTAGTGCATATACCGCAAGTGCTTTGCTGTTATTAGCAAACCAAATTATGGTTTTGGCTTCTTGTAACCATTGTTGTGCATATTGTTGGAGTATTGGGTCAATATCAATTTGATGTTCTTGAAGTAGTTTTAAATTACCTACAAAATAGCTTGTTCCCTTGTAATTGGCTTTTGCTCCTTTACCTGTGATGCTTTCAAAATTTGAAATAGTTGTTTCTTTTTCATTTGATAAATCTAAGATTATAGCCTCTGCCAAAGGGTGTTCTGAGTGTTTTTCGATACTTAATAAAATACTCTTTTCAAGTTCATTGTGCGCTAACCAATGTTGGTTCACTACTTGAGGTTTACCCATAGTGAGTGTTCCTGTTTTGTCTAAGACTAAAGCATTCAGCAGATGTGCTTGTTCTAGGCTTTCAGCATCTTTTATTAAGATACCTTGTTCTGCCGCTTTACCCACAGCTACCATTATAGCAGTAGGAGTAGCCAGACCTAATGCACAGGGACATGCTATTACCAACACTGTTACTGCTGCTAGAATGCCTTGTGCTAAAGCATTTTCACCACCCAAGATTATCCAAAGTATAAAAGTAATGAGTGCTATACCTAATACGAGGGGAACAAATATTGCTGCAATTTTATCTACTAATTTTTGTACCGGTGCTTTACTGCCTTGTGCATCTTGTACTTTTTGAATGATTTGAGCCAGCATTGTTTCATTTCCTACCTTATATGCTTCATAATACAATATTCCTTTTTGATTTATTGTTCCAGCAAAAACTTTAGAACCTTTTTCTTTTAATGTAGGTATTGGTTCACCACTGAGCATGCTTTCATCAACATAAGAGTTGCCCTCTATTACCTTACCATCAACAGCAATTTTTTCTCCAGGTTTGACTTTTAAACGATTACCAATATTTACCTTTTCAATTGGAATCAGCTGTTCTTCGCCTGTACTTGAAACGATAATAACATCTTTAGCTTGTAAGCTCATTAATTTTTTGATTGCTGTTGAGGTATTGCCTTTAGCTTTTTCTTCTAATAATTTACCTAGCAAAATAAATGCTATGATTACTGCTGCGGCTTCAAAATAGACATGAGGGTGTAGGCCTCTTTGAAGCCAAAATGTTGGAAAGAGCATATTAAAAACACTAAATAAATAGGCGATACTAGTGCTTAAAGCTACAAGGGTATCCATATTAGCCGATTTATGTTTTAGTTGTTTCCAAGCATTGATAAAAAAATCTTTCCCTATACCAAATACTACCGGAGTAGCAAAGAACCACATGATTTCATTAGCATAAGGTATTTCCATAAAAAACATACCAATGATGACAAGAGGTAAGCTGAGCAGTAATGCCGCTAATGTTTTTTGTTTTAATTTTTTAAAATTTTGTTGTTGGATTTTTTCAAAAGCATCGGAATCGCTCGTTTCGTTTTTTATAAATAAATCATAACCGGCTTCTTGTAAAGCTTTTTGAATGTTTTGAATTGAACATAGATTGGGAAGGTATTCTACATCTAAATTTCCATTTGCAAAATTTACGCTTGCACTAACTACTCCTTTGACATATTGAACAACTGTTTCTGCACTAGCGGCACAAGAGGCACAGGTCATACCTAATACCGGAAATGTTTGTTTTGTAGCAATCACTTGTTGGCCTAATTCTTTTAAGGTGTGAACAGCAGTTGCTATGATTTCAATATCTTCAACATTTATAATTATTTTTTGTTGGCTACTGTCCAATTGAACAGCCTTTATTCCTTTATTTTTTGAAAGCACATCTTTAATATTAAGAAATGTGTCTTCGCTTAGTATTGTTTTAAGTGGAAGGATTATTTGTTCGGTTTCTAATTCTGGCATTTCAAAATGAATATTAAAATGCAAAGGTGGCAGTATTATGTTTATAAATGCTTATAAAATTATAGGAATGTTTTGTAAGATTTTTGTACTTATATGTTTAATATTTGAAAAGCACCCATTAGATATAATAGGTGCTTTTCAAATTCTTTTTTATTATGATTAATTATAAAAAATCTGCCATCAAGCTTTCTCTTTTATTGGTAGCAAGGTCTATCACTTCAAATTTTTTGTATGAACAGAATGAACCCATATCTCTATCTCCATTGATGAACACAGCTCCTATTAGTATTACATACTTGCAAGGATAATTGGTTTTTGTAACCAATTCTTCTATCCTTTTATCAATGGCTTCATACATTACTTCTGTAGCTTCAAATATTTTATTGGGTGCAGCTTTTATCCTGTCTGCTTGCTTCAGAAATATTTGTTCAATAGTATTTTGTTGATAATCCAAATCGGTTACATCACCAGCTACTATTTCGTCTTTTAATAGTTTGCCTACTGCTGCTGATGCTGCACCACAGCAGCCAGAGTTTTTGGATTGACCAATACGATGAATTTCTCCAATTGTACCATCTTTGGTTATACCTATATGTGGTGCATAAAACACTACTACTGCACCATCTTCGGGTACATGATGTGCAAAGGCATTCATTCCTGTAACACCTGCAAATGGGAAACCATCTAACCCACCTAACTTAAATGGACCAAGCATTTCATAAGCTCGTGGTGGATATTGAATAGTGTTCACATCATCGCAGCACATACTGTCTGCATGCATGAGTTGATTAGGTTTGAGTCCTAATCGATTTTCAATTACATCTAATAGACGATTGATTGTGTCTTCGGTTGTCTTGGCATTTGGATACCATTTTTGAACGGTTGTTAAATGTGTGTTGCTCATATTCTATTTTTAAATTGTTTAATTTTAATTGCCACAGATGCACAGATATTCTTTCTTTGCCACAGACGCACAGATGATGAGTTGATAATAAAAACAGTTTTATCTGTGCATCTGTGGCTAAAATATTAGTCGTTTATAATTTAATTTTAACTCTCCAAAGTTTACTATTAATCCTATCTTATTTTCTGAAATTTTAAGATAATTCAATGTTTGGGCGATGTGTTCATCGGCTATTGTTTTTACTCCTTTTACTTCCAAAATAATCTCATCAAATACTACAAAATCTGCATAAAATTTATGTGGCAAAATTGTTCCTTTGTAATTGACAAGGTAT
The DNA here is from genome assembly GCA_039811245.1 of Chitinophagaceae bacterium. Lineage (GTDB taxonomy): Bacteria > Bacteroidota > Bacteroidia > Chitinophagales > Chitinophagaceae > Rurimicrobium. The sequence goes on from JBDHYE010000134.1 coordinate 4,254, forward strand.
TCTTTTTCTCTTTCAAAAGATATTCCTGCTTTTTTAAATTCTAATTCCAAAGCATCTTTATAAACTATTTCTAAAAATCCAGCACCAAGTGTGTTATGGACTTCCATACACACGCCAATGATTTTATAGGTTTCTTCTTTTAAAGGGAAATGATTCATACAATTTTAGATTTAATTGCCACAGAAGATTTTCTTTTTGCCACAGATGCACAGATTATTTTTCTTTTGCCACAGTTTTTTAGCCACAGATGCACAGATGTTTTTCTTTCAACCCAAAATAATTTATCTGTGCATTTGTGGCAAGTCTTATTCATCTGTGGCATTATTACATTAAAATATTATTCTTCGGTTGTAATGCAGGTGGCAAGTCGGTTTCGCCCAACATTTCTCTCATATCTATTTCTATGGTGCGACTCATTTGTGAAATAGGCACATCATTGGCTGCTCCTTCAAACGGATTTTCGGTGCTTTCACCTACTTGCTCTAACGAGGTATAAACCCAAGAAACCAATACACTAAACGGAATCACCAACCACACCATATTGCCTTGCATTATTCCACCTACACTTTCATTTAATTTATCAAATTCTTTAAGCAGTCCAAAAGGTAACAGTAAACAAAATAAATTAATAAAAAATGAATTGATAGTAGCAAACTGTCTTGGAAACGGAAAATTTTTGATGCGTTCGCTTCTCCCTTGCTGGTCAAAAAAATCTTTTATCATTTTTTCCATTTCTATAAACTGATAACTGTCCAAATCCTTGTTGTCATAAAGTTCTCTTATGGTTTTGGATTGCAAACTCAACAATTGGGCTGCTTTATTTTTAGTTCCAAGAATATATTTCAGTTCAGCTGCAT
>JBDHYE010000135.1:0-5042 GCA_039811245.1 Chitinophagaceae bacterium
TAGTCGCTTCCACATAGTAACCCAATTGACATCTTCACCAGTGGCAAGATTATCATTGAGTGCTCTTAATATCGGTTCATTTACAGCCATAGCACCTGTTTGTTTAGTAGATATAATCTGAGCATCGGGAGCATTGTCTAGTATAGTAGCTAGGTTGTGATAACCACCACAAGAACCTAAGATGACAACTTTGGTACGTTTGTTCAATCGTTCAAGTGTTGTGGGTAAATGGTAACTATGCCCTCTGTGTACAAGTATAGCAGCTTGAATGTTTTGTTCGTCTAAATATTTATTGAGTTCATTTTGCGCTGTTTCATCTTCAGGTTCTGTAAGTGGCAAGTTGGCATATACTACTATAGGCTTGCCATTATTATTTGTGATTTTAACCCAATATTTAGACGTGTTTATTTTCCAATTAGGTCCTCTAAAATTGCTTAAGAAACTGTTGTAAGACATTTTACCATCTTCGTCACCATAAAAGAAAAACTGTTCTACAACAACGTTGCTATCATTAACGAGTTGGTTATAGGGTACAAGGTTAATAGGAGGTAGATTTAATTGTTTACTTCTTTCTGCAGCACTTTCATCTGTCATACTATTGTTTGATCCTTGAAAAAGTGTAGATAGTAATGCATATATCTTCATACCTTTTTTACTTTTATTCTCATACGATTTTTCATAATTCACTTTTACTTCATTTCTTAAAAATGATATTAGTGAACTATCTACTATACTTCCAAAAGCATCGGCTACATCTACGGCATCTTCTAGATCATCATCTTTTCCTTTGTCTAGATTAGCCACAAAATCTTTCATGAGTTGTTGTTTTTTATCTTCATCAAAAGTGCTTAAGAATTGATGTAGTCTGCTAAAACCTGCACTCATTCTAATAAATGTTCTGAACTTATCGTAATTTAATTTTTCAAGAAATTCATTGCCTTTCATAGGTTTCATTTTCTCTAACATTCTTTTAAATGCGCCGGTAAATGAACTGGTATAAATTTCATCTTGACCATATACGATGATATAATAAATAGCTTCTGCACTTAAGGGTTCAATACATTTAAAGCGCACTGCTTCGGGTTTTTCGTGTAGCTCGTCCATTACCCGTACATAGTCTCTCAAGGCACGATATTGTAATTCTCCATCTAGGCTTTCTTTACCCAATGTTTTATTTTCAATTTTTAGACGTACCATATTTTTAAAATATTCATCTTGGTTGTTACAGATTTTATCAGCTTCTGCAATAGTCATTTTACCATTATGGATATCGTTTAAAAATACTTTACTTTTTAAGGGAGCTTTTGATTCTTTTGCTATTTTAATAATAGTTTGTACCAGTGGATCTGTACATTTATTTAATGCATTTTGTACACTCACATTGGTAGATGTAGCATAGTTCATTACTGCATCTGGGGCGGTTTTGGCAGCACCAGCTAGTACAATTTGAGCATAAGGTTTGTTGGCAAATTCAGGTAATTTGCCAATAAGTAAAGATGGCTCTACTTTACCTATTTCTTCACAGAGATAATCTTTATCACTTTGACTGAGTAGTTCACTGTTGATTAACGAATAAATGTTGGCATTTTGTTTTACAAATTGATTCAGATTGCCTTCATACTTGGCTTGTATAAGGTGCTTGAAATTTTCTACTAATTTTTTATAAAATAGAGCATCTTTCTTTTTTTCTTGAGTGTATTGTTTAACTACATTTTCTAAAGCCCTATGATATCCTATTTTGGTTTGGTTCTCTTTAAATTTATCTTCAATAGGTAGGTTTTCAATCATTATTTGAATCCTACTCACATCGCGTAAAAGACTTTGGGTTAATATTTTACTCGCTAGTGGGTCATCACTTACTGTGATTTTATTGTCCACAGTACCATCAAGTTGGTCAGCTATTTTTTGTTGTTTAATTACTTTTTCAAAGAAAGAACCTCTTTGTAAGGGTACAGGGTTCATTAAGGTGTCTATACCGTATAGGGCATAGTCTTTTTGTTTTTCATTTTTATGCTCTTTATGCTGCGCAAATAGATGGGTACTAAAAGAAAATAATGTAATAAAAAGTAAAATGAAATTAATAGGTACTCTCATAAGGATATATCAATAGATTCGGGCAAATTTACAAAAGAATAATATAGCTAAAAGCTAAAAAATAAATAATATCAAAAACTTAAACGAGGGATTTTTTGTTTTCAAGTATCAATATCCCTTACCTTTGTATTGCTTTTGGTTTTTTATAAAAGGTCATTACTTTTTATAAAATGAAAAGGGAATCAGGTGTAAGTCCTGAACATTACCCGATGCTGTAAGTTTCAGGTTTCTTTAAATCGATAATGAAACCAGCTTTTAAGAAATGAACAATACCACTATTTAAGTGATGAATTTGAATGGGAAGGTGCTCTTAAAAGTGAAATAAGTCAGAAGACCTGCCAAAGCACATTTTCTTTATTGCTTTCGGGAGTTAAAGCCTTATGAAATGAATAGCGATATTTTATTATTGAGCGTTTATGGGCTATTCTTTTTCATACCTTGTACTTTTGTTTACAATAAAGAATAATAAGCTAAAATTATTTTTTTTAAACAATAAATACAATGCGTAAAATTTTACTTTCCACTTTTGCATTATTATCAAGTGCAGCCCTTCATGCTCAAACGGTTTCAACATTTGAAGCTTTAAGCTTGTCAAAACCTACAGACACCTCTTATATTAATTTTAGTATGCCGGGTACTGATGTAGGCTTTACCGATGGTTTAGTTTATTTTCCTTCTGTTTTTGATTCATCAGGAGGCTATTATTTTTGGTCTTCAGGCTTTTCATATTCTAATTGGACGGATAGTGTTAGCTCCGGTTTTTCAAATCAATATGCCGCCAAGACCGGCGCTGGTTATGCAGCTTCATCTAAATATGCAGTAGCCTATGGTCAAAAAAATTACATCAACTTAGTAGCCGCAGCAAAAGGTAAATCTGTTGAGGGCTTTTATATTACTAACTCTACTTATGCTTATAACAGTATGAGAGATGGAGATGCTTTTGCCAAAAAGTTTAATGCTACCGACAAAGATTATTTTTGTTTAGACATTTTTGGCTATCTAGCTGGTGCTAGACAGCCTGATTCTGTACGTTTCTATCTAGCCGACTTTAGACATACAGACACAACAAAAAACTATATTGTTAAAGATTGGCAATGGGTTAATTTGAGTAGTTTAGGAAAAGTTGATAGTATCCGTTTTGTCTTAAGTTCATCAGATAATGGTGCATTTGGTATGAATACACCGGCATATTTCTGTATGGATAATTTTATAACCAATGAAACTGGTGTTGGTATTGCTGAACATCATATGCAAGCGGATATTAAATTTTACCCCAATCCTGTACAGCAAGTGCTATTTGTAGAAGCTAACTTAAATAATGTACAGCAAGTTGAAGTCATCAATAGCTTAGGGCAAAGTGTTATGAAGATCGAAAAAGCTGAAAAAATAGCAACAATTGATATTCATAATTTGCAATCGGGTGTTTATTTTATTAGAATTGTTGAGAATGGTAAACATGCTCTCGGACGCTTTATAAAACAATAATGAAACTACTATTTCCATTACTTATTTTACTGCTTTTGTCCTTAAATACTCAGGCTCAATTTGAGCCACAGGCAGGTATTTCGGGCTCATTAGCACTGCATAAGTCTAGTGCTAGTATTGTAGCATGGGCTAATGCTTGTGAGGTTCAAAGAGGTTATCTTAATATAGCCGATACTGCTTTGGGTAAAGTGAGTTTTGGTGCAGCTACTACTGCTGCATTAGGAATGGCTGATGCTGATGTGTTAAGCCTTGGAGACTCTGGTCAGGCCACTGTACAGTTTAATGGATATATCTATAATGGTCCAGGACCGGATTTCGCAGTGTTTGAAAATGGTTTCTTAAATCCTACAAACCCTGAAGAAGCATATTTAGAATTAGCTTTTGTAGAAGTCAGTTCAGATGGAGAACATTTTTTTAGATTTCCGGCGGTATCGCTTATCCAAAGAGATAGTCAAGTAGCAGGAGTAGGGCAGTATATCAATGCTCGTCAAATTCATAATCTAGCAGGTAAGTATATCACCTCTTATGGCACTACTTTTGACTTAGATGAGTTGAAGTCTTTGCCGGGTTTAGATGTGGATAAGGTTTCTCATGTTCGTATTGTAGATATTGTAGGCGCTATTAATGCCCATGCTTGTTTAGATGCTAATCATAATGCGATTAACGACCCTTATCCTACTCCCTTTCCTACAGGTGGTTTTGATCTTGATGCAGTTGCTGTAATGCATTTGAAGCCTTTGTCTGTGCATGAGAATTTAGTGTACAATAGCACAGTTACTCTGTATCCTAACCCAGCATCAAATGTTTTAAATATTCAATTTGAACAAGCTTTGCAAAATGAAAGTATTTTAGAAATTCGAAATAGTTTGGGTCAAAGGGTCATGAGTCAAGCGGTGCAATTGCAGCAGAAAATAAATATTGAAACACTAGCAGTAGGCATTTATTTTGTAATGCTAGCAAATGAAAATGGAAAACAATGTTTAGGCAGCTTTATCAAGCAATAATTTTTCTCATTATTATGAGTAGTATGTTATGGAGCTCTTGTATCAAAAAAGAGCCCCATAACACTACAAGTACTACGCCTCAAGATACCTTATCACAAAGAGTATTGATGGTGTGCGAGGGAAGTTTGGGAAATGGTAATGCAGAGCTTAGTGTATATTACCCATTAAAAGATAGTTGCTACACAAACGTCTTTTGGAATGCTAACCAGTTTTATCTCGGCGATGTATTTCAAAGTTTTACGCAACTCAATAAGCAATATTATTTATGCGTTAATAATTCTGATAAGATAGTGGTTTGTGCCAAAGATAATTTTAAACATAGTACCACCATTAATGTACCCAAGCCCCGTAATATTTTACAAATTTCACCAGATAAAGCTTATGTGGGATCTTTATTTCATAATAAAATTCATGTTTTGAATCCTTCAGCACATCAAGTTTCAACAAGCATTGATATGC
>JBDHYE010000136.1:0-5040 GCA_039811245.1 Chitinophagaceae bacterium
AATTAGCACCTTTACCCCTTCTACTACTACAGCAAGAAGATTTGATGTTTATACTACCAACAAAGGGATTTATCAATTTTTATATGCTAAAATGCAACCTGCTTCAAGCAGCCAGCAGTACCGTGTATTAGACTCTGTAGATATGTTTTTATATACTGTAGGCATTGAATTTCAACGTTATAAAGATTTAAATGCTAATAAAGGGGGAGTTACTGCCGATGAAATTAGACCCTACTATACCAATTTAAAAGGGCAAAATGTAATGGGCTTATTCTCAACCAAAGCATCGGTACAGCGACTTAACTTAGCCATTGGCGCTGCCACACAAGACTCTCTAAAACACAATAGCATCACACGAAGTTTAAATATTGTATTTTAAACAAAAAAGCGAGGTAATTATTACCTCGCTTTTTTGTTTTAGTAATTGATAACACATTAATAACTAAAAAAATATTGACATTATATTTATTTTTTTTATCTTTGCGGAAAATTACAATACAAAGAAATTAATAAATTATGTTGAAACATTTTTACCTATTAGCGCTTGGGCTGATTACAACATTATCTGTAAAAGCTCAATACCCAAATGCCTATGCTGCCGAAATAGGTAAAGGCTATTATAACGATGCAGTATTTGCAACTTACAGCACTCCTGTTGCATGGGGTACACCTACAACAAGTGACTTCACAGGGAGTTTAGGCTCAAATAGCTTTACAATCACATTTACAAATACCAGTAGCTTAGGTAATGGGGGATTTGGAGGTGCTGCCACGGGGCCAGGAAATGGCGCTACACTTGCTGCGAGAAATTGGGGACCATCACTCAAATCATCAAATGGTAGTAGATTACCGGGTTATGTACCGTTTGTAGATATGAGTTATAGAGGTAGCCCTATTCCTACAGGCTCACATGCTACAGCTACGTTTACCAATACCTTATCGAGGTTAGATCAGTTAGTAATGGGTGATGTAGATTTTGACTCTGTGGTAACTGTTGAATTTTTAGACACTTTAGATAACCCAGTAAACATCAGTGGGAATATAAAATTGATACATACTACCGATGATGATTCAGGTCATAGCTTACCTGTAGTGATAGGTACTACTTCAATTACCATTAATCCTAACAGTCTTATAAACAGTGTAGATAATGAAGGTTGGAGTTTTGCAATACTTAAAGATAGTCTCATAAAATCAATACGCATAACACAATCTGGAAATTATAGTACATTTGGTTCTAATTCATTTAGTTTCACTTTTGCCAAGACCGCACCAGACCGTGGAGATGCACCGGCTAGTTATGGAGATCCTCGTATTTCGCCTTTGGCTGCTTTACTACGCTTAGGAACCTTAGGCGGCGATGCTGAAGCTAGTACTCAATATAGTGCTAATGCACAACTCGATAATGTGTATGACAGTACTTTTTATGCTGCTGCTCCCCCTTTTCTAGCCTATGAGATTATGCATTATGAAGATGAAGATGGCGTTGCTTCAATAACACCTATTGTTAATGATGGTTCCTTTGGTCAAATTATAACCAATTATTCTGTAACAGCCTAAGTAACCAGTAAAGATGCAGCTTATGCTATAGCCTGGATTGATTGGGATGGGGATAGCGCATTTAATGCTGGTGAAGCAATAACCGCAACCATATCGGCTGGAAGTAACGATACAGATTTAACATTTACATGGCCTACAGCTACGCTTAATGGTGATTCTACTAGATTTGGCACCTACTTACGTATAATAGTAAGTTCAGAACCCATAAGTGGTGCAAGCCAAAGTATATTGTACAATGGTTTTGGAGAAGTAGAAGATTATTATATTCCATTTGCTGAACCATTACCTTTAAATTTATTAAATTTTGATGCCATTAAAAAAGGCAATTTAGTACAGCTTAATTGGAGCACCTCGTTAACACATAATAATAATGACTTTGATATAGAAAGGAGCTCAGATGGCATTAATTGGACAGATATCAATTTTGTCAATAGTAATACTGATAATGGTAACAGTAATTTAAAAATAGAATATTATTATACAGATAAGGCGCCAGCAAAAGGTTTAAATTTATACCGTCTTAAACAAAAGAACATAAAAGGTAAATATGATTATAGCTTGGTTAGAAAGGTAAACTTTGATATCCTAAACAACATCAACATTTATCCTAACCCCACTACAGATAATGTTAAAATCGAAGGCTTAATTGGAGATGAAAAAATTACTGTTTATGACATTACAGGAAGACTAGTATTAGAAACAAAAGCAAACCAATCAAGCGTCTCTATCTCATTAGGTAAGCTAGCTAATGGAGCCTATCAGATGAACATCGTTAGTGCTGATGGTACTGTATCTTCTTATAAAATTGTAAAGAAATAATAACTAATTTATACAAATAGCTAGTAAAACTACATCATAACAAAAAGTACAGTTCTAGTCCTTTGTTTTAATTATCCTCCCGTCAAAATCCTCAAATGGATTACTTGTCGGGAGGATTTTATATTTAGAGCAAACAAAATTTGAAAACTACACAATTTGTCTTTTCTAGACATTCTGCAATCAAATGCAGTTTGATGTGTGGTAAAGAATAAAACACGAATTAAGCTGTATCAATGGTAATAAAGGTAGAGGCCTCATGATACCAATATAATTAGTCAAAATGTATTGGCACTTTACTCAAAAAAGGCATAGTACTTAGCCATAAGATTCATGTCGAGAGTATATAAAATAAAATTTTTTATTTAGAGATTTTATTTTGATATTAGTATAATTACTAATTTTAGAAAAATTACATATTGATATAATTCATAAGTAATTGATAGCGTCTTTGTATTTCTTCTTCGTTTTTGCTATTGCCATAATACTCTAATACTTCGTAATCATAGCGTTCAAACGCTTGTAAGAGCGCCGAAAGCTCTTGGGTATTAGTTTTTAAACAGATTTCTAATTTTTGAAGCTGGGTATTGAATCGTGTCCCAACAGATAATAGTTGTACTTGCTCATTTTCGCAAATGCGAGCAATTTCAGAAAGGCTATAATCTCTCAAAGCTAATGCCAAAACAATAATGCTGCCTTCTGAGTCGGTATTGAGGAGCTGCGCAAAGAATTGTTGCAATTTTTTAGAAACAATACAACCTCTATATTCATCATCTGTGTTAAGTACAGGAAGTATATCGTATTGATATAAATCTAAAATTTTCTGTGCATCATAAGGGTGTGCATGTGCATAAATAAAGGGTTTTGACCGTTCATACCATGTAGCTGCAATAACGCTTTCTGCTTCATGTTCTATAAAATGAAGATTTTTGGCATCAAGCATTCCCAAATATTGATTGGCTGTAACAACAGGCAACTGTAAAAAACCAGATTGGGTAAAAAGTTCTTTTAGTGCTATAATGCTTATTTCAGGACTTATAGTAGGAATCGTATTATCAACAATATTTTCTAAAAACATAACACAGGTATTACACTAATGACACAGAAACCTAGAAAGGGTTTAAACCTCCAAAAACGATAACAAATTGTTGTTATACCATTGGGTGCTGTTTAAGGAATGAGGATAAGATTTCGTTAAAGGGTTCGGGCACTTCCATCATAGGTGCATGACCACATTTATCAATCCAATGCAACTCAGAATTAGGTAATAATTTATGAAACTCTTCTGCCACCAATGGAGGCGTAATCGTATCATTTTTACCCCATATTAAACAAGTAGGCGCTTTAATAGCATTGAGCTCCTCACCTAAATTATGGCGTATGGCAGATTTTGCTAAGGCAATGATTTTAATGAGTTTAAGGCGGTTATTGACAATCTCATAGACTTCATCTACCAATTCTTTTGTAGCGATTGCAGGATCATAAAAGGTTAATGCTGTTTTCTTTTTAATAAACTCATAGTCGTTCTTTTTAGGATAGGTTTCGCCCATACCATTTTCAAAAAGACCACTGCTACCCGTTAATATTAGACTATGTATTTTTTCAGGATGCTTTAATGAATATACCAATGCGATATGACCACCAAGTGAATTGCCCAATAGATGTACTTTTTGCAACTTTTTAGCGTCAATAAATTTAGCTACATATTTTTGCAAACCACCTACAGAGGTATCTAAAAGAGTTAAATCGTATAATGGGAGTATCGGAATAATTACCCTATGCGTAGCTTTAAAATAATCAAAGAGATCTTTAAAATTACTTAAAGCACCAAAAAGCCCGTGTAGTAGTACAATGGGCTCTCCTTGACCTTCTTCAATGTACTTAAATTTTCCAAGTTGCTTTATTTCGTAATCCATAATATTTATTTGTGTTAAAAATACTATTCTAAGATAGATATTTTACTTTTTTAAGAAAAAAAATGTTTAATTTACTATTCTAAGTTTGGCGTATTGCAACATTATCTTTTTGACACCATGAGCTAAGCCAAAGTCAATATGTGCTATACGGTTATTGTCGGGACCTTCTGTTTGGACAATTTTACCATATCCAAATTTAAGGTGTTCTACTCTCATACCTGTTTCTAAATCGTCAGGATTATCGGCAACAAAATTTGCTGAAGGTTCATGCTCAGGCAGGTTTTTTTGTTTTTTAAGATGGCTTTCCAATTCTTTTAAAGAGGTTTTTGCTCCTTGTTCATTCCAAGCAGTTTTTTGTGACCATTCTGTTTTACTACTTTTAAATGAATTTTGTGGATTGGGGATTGCTCTTGTACCTGTACTTTTCTTAGTACATAAGTCTTTAGGGAGCTCTTCTAAAAATCTGCTGGGTGCATTATTAATTAATTTACCAAAACGATAACGACAGTTAGCATAACTAATCCATAATTTCTCTTTAGCCCTTGTAATGGCTACATAAAACAATCTACGCTCTTCTTCTAAACCTTCACGGTCTATTAAATTCATGGCACTGGGGAATAAATCTTCTTCTAAACCTACGGCAAATACACATGGGAACTCTAAACCTTTTGCAGCATGAATACTCATTAGTTTCACTACATTGTCATCTTCATCTTCCTCTTTGCCCACATCTGTAAGGAGTGATATT
>JBDHYE010000137.1:0-5024 GCA_039811245.1 Chitinophagaceae bacterium
AGTCCGTTTGGAAAAGTATATTTTTGATGATAAATAGGGTGGCTAAAGGGGAGTTCAATAAGTGTAAGTTCTGGAAATATTTTCTTCAATGCAGGTCTTACATATTCATCAAGACCATAATTATCATCTATGTGTAAGAAGCCTCCGGCTAAAAGGTAATTTCTTAGATTTTGTGCTTCTACATCGCTCAATACCCAGCGGCCATGACCTGTAAGATGTACAAATGGATAATTAAAAAGATCCGGACTAGCAGGTTCCACTTGAGCTTCTTGATTCTTAACTGCGATACCCAATTGCTGTTTACAAAATTGAGCAAGATTTTTCAATGCAGTGGGGTTGGCATACCAATCGCCTCCACCATTGTATTTTAATAAGGCTAACTGTATATCTTGTGCAAAGCCCTGCCATGGTGTATTTAAACAGGTAATACAGATTAGGTATCTAAATATTTTTTTCATTTTCTAATAATGCATAATAACTACATACAGCCATTGCTGCTGTTTCGGTTCTGAGTCTTTGATGCCCTAAAGCTACACCTTCAAATTTATGAGCATAGGCTAGTTCTATTTCTTTAGGACTAAAATCGCCTTCTGGGCCAATAAGCACAAGTGCACCTGATTGATTACTTAAACATTTTGAGAGCTGTTTTCTTTCATAGCCTTGCTCACAATGCGCAATAAATTTTTGTGACTCATTAGGGTGTTGTGTGATAAATTGCTCAAAAGGAATTACTGTATTAAAAGTAGGAAGATAATATTGTTGAGATTGTAACATGGCTGATACTAATATGTTTTTCCAGCGCTCCTGTTTAATAAATACTTTTTCACTTCTTTGGCAGATTAAAGGAGTTATTTGACTTAGTCCTAATTCAGTAGCTTTTTCTAGTAACCACTCATTTCTACTACTATTTTTTGTAAAAGATAAAGCTAAATGCAAGCTATTTTCAGCTTTTGGATAATGTTTAAGTGCTGTAATTTTCACTTGACAATTTCTTTTGTCGGCAATTGTAATGATACATTTTGCAGCATCTCCTAAGCCGTTACAAAGTATAATTTCTTGCCCAACGTTCATTCTTAACACCGTAACAATATGCTTTGTGGTGTCACTAGGTAGACTTATAATGGCATCTTGTTTAAAACTACTTTCGTAATAATAATGATTTAATGTTTCCATAAAAAAGCAAGGTACAAAAAACAATTATTTTAATTAAGAAACTTAAATAAAGCACTACTTAAAATAAGATATTAATTACATTTAAATAAATGGTTATAATATTTTTCTATGGCTAGTTTGATTAATAATTCAGAATATTAAGTTTTCTTTATGAAATCATTGTGGCTTTTCATTACCTTTGTAATCGTGATTGTTACGATATTGTGTTCAAGTTTTATTTTCATTTTATTATAATCAAATAGTTCAATTTTTATGGGTTACATTAAGAACCGTTTTAAAGAAGTAGCAGATATTAAAGCTGCAGAAATTAAGTCATTATTAGCAGAACATGGTAATTTATCCTTAGGAGAAGTTACTATTGCTCAAGCATATCAAGGTATGAGAGGTATTCCTGGTCTTATTACAGAGACCTCTTTGTTAGATGCTAATGAAGGGATACGTTTTAGAGGTTATTCTATTCCACAATTAAGAAATTTATTACCAAAAGCTGATCGTGGTCAAGAACCCTGTCCAGAAGGCTTATTCCATTTAATGCTATTAGGTGAAATTCCAACCGATGAAGATGCAGGACATATCTCTTCTACTTGGGCTAGAAGAAGCCATGTTCCGAATCATGTATTTCAAGTGATTGAGGCTTTACCTATCACTACACACCCTATGACACAATTTTGTACTGCAATTCTAGCACTACAAACAGAAAGTAAATTTGCTAAGGCTTATGCTAGTGGTATTAGTAAAAAAGAATATTGGGATTATACCTATGAAGATACGATGACTTTAATAGCGCGTCTTCCAAGAATTGCTGCTTATATTTATCGTAGAAAATATAAAAATGGTGAGCATATTCAACCTGATGGTTTATTAGACTGGAGTGCCAATTTTGCTCACATGTTAGGATATGAAAGTGAAGAATTTAAAGAATTGATGCGTTTATACCTTACTATCCATGCGGATCATGAGGGAGGAAATGTATCTGCTCATGCTACTCACTTAGTGGGTTCTGCGTTAAGTGATCCTTATTTATCATTTACAGCTGGTATGGCAGGTCTTGCTGGTCCTTTACACGGATTAGCCAACCAAGAAGTTATCCGCTGGATTGAAGAATTACAAGAAGCACTTGGAACTCAAGAACCCAGTAAAGAGCAAATAGCTGATTATATTAAAAAGACACTCTCTGAAGGAAAAGTAGTACCAGGTTATGGTCATGCTGTATTAAGACAAACAGACCCAAGATTTACAGCACAAATGGAATTTGCTAAAAAACATTGTGCCGATAATCCTACGGTTAAAACAGTATGGAATGTATATGAAGTAGCTCCAGATATTTTAGAAGCTACCGGAAAAATCAAAAACCCATGGCCTAATGTTGATGCCCACTCTGGAGCATTGCTAAAACATTACGGATTAGTAGAAGAAGATTTTTATACCGTATTGTTTGGCGTGAGCCGTGCTTTAGGGGTATTGGCTAGCCTTTGTTGGGATAGAGCTTTATCTTTCCCTATCGAGCGTCCAAAATCTATGACTACAGAATGGGTGAACAATTATATCAATACTCATGCTGTAAAATAATAGCGATATAATAGAATTTATAAAACCTGCATAATAATTTTATGCAGGTTTTATTTTTAGCTAAATATTTATGAATAGAGCAACGAATGAGCCCTTACTAGAATGTGTACCTAATTTTAGTGAAGGTGAAAATATAGAAACGATTGAGAAAATAGCTCAAGCGATTAGAACTGTACCCGATGTTTATCTTTTAGATATTGATCGTAGTGCAGCCGCTCAACGTACGGTTTTTAGTTTTGCGGGGAAACCAGAAGCCGTTATCGAAGCAGCATACAAGGCTATTCAATGTGCGAGCAACTATATTGATATGCAGCAACAGAAGGGAGTACACCCCCGAATTGGTGCAGCAGATGTTTGTCCATTAGTGCCATTAAAAAATATGAGTATTGAAGTAGCGAATCAATATGCACATCAATTAGCAAAAAGGGTAGGAGAGTGCTTAGAAATTCCTACCTATCTTTATGAACACAGCCAGCAGCAATTACATCGTAAGTGGCTTCCACAAATACGTAAAGGACAATATGAAGGATTAGCACAAAAATTACAACAAGAAAATTGGCAACCTGATTATGGACCACAAAAAATGAACGTTAAAAGTGGAGCTTGTATCATTGGCGTAAGAGATATTTTAGTGGCCTTTAATATCTCTTTAAATACTCAAGATGAAACTAAAGTTCAATCCATAGCAAAACAGTTGCGTACACAATCACAAAGTGCTACTGCACTACCTAAGTTGAGAGCTATAGGTTGGTATATGGCAGACTATGCTAATGCTCAAGTATCTTTTAATCTTTTAGATTATAAACAGACTAGTGTATTGAATGTGTTTTTAGCATGTAAACAATTAGCAGAAGAGATGGGTTTAGAAATAGTAGGCTCTGAGCTAATAGGCTTGATGCCATTAGCTTGTTTGGAAGAAGTACAACAGTAGTGTGAGAAAATTTCATTAGTTCATCAAAACAATGAAAGAAATTACCAAGCAGCAATTGATTTTTTGAAAATTGAGCAACTAAAACCCTTTAGTGTACAAGATAAAATATTAGAATTTGCTTTGGCAAAACACCAATTGTAATTCATCTTTGCGGATATGATGCGATTCATTTTAAAAATATTATTATGGCCATTTACCATACTCTATGGATTTGGAGTATGGTGTCGTAACCGTCTATACGATTCCGGTTTTTTATCATCGGTTCAATTTGATATCCCTGTTATATCTATTGGAAACCTCCCTGTAGGTGGTACAGGCAAAACACCCCATATCGAGTATTTAATCCGCTTATTACAATATGAATACCGAATCGCTACGATGAGTAGAGGCTATAAGCGCCATACTAAAGGTTTTAGAATAGCACAATCCGATACAGATGCTTCAGAAATCGGCGATGAACCATATCAATTTTTTCAAAAATATCCAGAAACAGTAGTTAGTGTTGCAGAAGACCGCATGACCGGTATCCCTAATTTGTTGCTCCAAAGACCTGACATAGAAGTTGTTTTGCTAGACGATGCTTTTCAACACCGCTCTGTAAAACCGGGTTTAAATATTTTAATTACAACCTATCAAAAACCTTTTTTCAAAGATTATATTTTGCCTTATGGCCGACTTAGAGAGGCTAGAAGTTCTTACAAAAGAGCCGACATTATTATCGTTTCAAAATGCCCAGATACTTTGAGCGCTCAAGAACAAGCATTTTTTTTAAATGGAATCAATGCACAATCCAATCAACAAGTATTTTTCTCAAAAATAAAATATGGACAAGCTTATGCTTTAAAAGATAATAGCCCACAATCATTTGAGGGTAAAAATGTAATACTCCTTAGCGCTATTGCTCAAGCCGAAGCATTTGTAAGTTATGTAGCTACTCATGCGCTTAAAGCACATCGCCTTAACTATCCCGACCATCATTATTTTAATTCAAAAGATATTGAGGAAATACAATCTGTAATTCATAATTGGGACAATGATTGTGTTATCGTTACAACCGAAAAAGATGCTACTAGGTTGCTTTTACAAGATAAATTTATAGCTACTTGCCCTATACCTATTATCGTGGTGCCCATAGTGATTGAGTTTCTAAATCAAGAAGGGGCTGCTTTTGACAACTTAGTTAAAAAATTTGTACTGGATCAACAGCAACATTATCATCATGTAGAAGCAGGATAGCAATGCTTAGAAACACGCTTTAAGCATACGTTCATTGCCAAATAGATCTTTTTGAATAGTACATTGATGGTATCCGTAATGTTCAAATAATGTTTTGCACTCTTGGGCATAATCT
>JBDHYE010000138.1:0-5009 GCA_039811245.1 Chitinophagaceae bacterium
ACAATACCTCCTTGAGGGTTTTGCGCATTAGGTTTAAGATGTTTAGTAATGATATTAACACCTTCTACCAACACAAGACCTTTTTGAGGATATACCGCTTGCACGATTCTTGGGGTGCTACGGTCTTTATCATCTCCAGCAATAACGACTACGCTATCGCCTTTTTTGATATTAAATTTAGGTTGAAATCTCTTTTTCACTGCTTATTTATGATTTAATCGTTTGATCACAATGCCTTTTCAAAAGGGCTGCAAAGGTACGATATTTATTTTATAATACTTCAGGAGCTAAAGAAACAATTTTCATATATCCCTTATCTCTCAATTCGCGGGCTACGGGGCCGAAAATACGGGTACCACGTGGGTCGTCAGAATTATTTAATAATACTACGGCGTTATCATCAAAGTTGATATAAGAACCATCTTTACGACGTAATTTATTTTTTGTACGGACAATTACCGCTTTGGATACCGTTCCTTTTTTCATGTTTCCGCCAGGTATCGCATCTTTTACAGTTACTACGATTTTATCGCCAATACCTGCATAGTCTTGACCTGAATTACCCAAAACACGAATACACAAAACTTCTTTGGCACCACTATTATCGGCTACGCTGAGCCTAGATTCTTGTTGTATCATCTTACTTAAAGATTACTTAGCTTTTTCAATAATTTCTACTAAACGCCAGCATTTATTTTTACTTAATGGGCGTGTTTCCATAATGCGTACAGTGTCGCCAATACCAGCAGTATTGTTTTCATCATGCGCCATGAATTTGGTCGTTTTTTTAACGAACTTACCGTATAAAGGGTGTTTAATTTTACGTTCTACAGCTACAGTTATGCTTTTAGCCATTTTGTTGCTGCTTACGATCCCGATACGGGTTTTTCTACTTTTTCTTACTATCGTAGTGGACATCTCTTAAAATATTGAATTTTAGATACTGTTTTTTCTTTTTGTTTGCTCTGTTTTTAAACGAGCTATTTCGCGGCGTAGGGTGCGGATAGTTAACGGATTTTCTATCGGGTTCACTGCATGGCTGAAATGTAATCTTTTCAGCTGTAGTTCAGTTTCAGCTACCTTATCGGCCAAACCTTGATTATCTAAACTACGATAATCTTCTTGTTTTGCTTTTTTTGCCATTTTATTTCGTTTTTTATTTTCTACAAAACCTAACTTATCAGCTATGTAGCATTTAAGTTAAGTCTTTTTAAAAAAATGCTTTTATGCTTCTGCGTAATCTCTACGGGTTACAAACTTGGTTGCAATAGGTAATTTTTGTGCTGCTAGTGCCATTGCTTCGCTTGCAATTTTTGAAGAAACCCCTTCAATTTCAAATAAAATTTGACCAGGTTTTACTACTGCTGCCCAATATTCTAAGCTACCTTTACCTTTACCCATACGAACCTCTGCTGGTTTTTTAGTAATTGGCTTATCTGGGAAAATACGAATCCATACATTACCTTCACGTTTCATGTGTCTAGTCATGGTTTGACGTGCAGCTTCTATCTGGCGGTTCGTAATCCATTTGGGTTCTAAGGCTTTAAGGCCGAAAGATCCGAAAGCGATGGTAGCGCCACGTTGTGCATTGCCTCTAATCCTACCTTTATGCGCTTTTCTGTGTTTTGCTTTTTTTGGTTGTAACATGGTTACAATATTTTATAATTGTTAGTATGTTTCTTATTTCTACTTAAAAACTCTATTTCAATTCAATGGAGTTTTTTATTAATTAACTACGTGCAGCTCCTTTCTCTCTTGAACCTCCACGACCGCCTCTGCGCTCACCATTTCCTCTTCCTCCTCTGCGGTCTTCATTGTGGAATGCACCTGATCTATTGCTACCTTTTGCATCGGCGCCTGATAAGATATTAGGGTTTAAATCTCTTTTACCTAATACTTCTCCTTTACAAATCCATACTTTGATACCGATTTTACCATATACAGTCATTGCATATACTGATGCATAATCAATATCCATACGGAAAGTATGTAATGGAGTACGACCTTGTTTAAACTCTTCAGAGCGAGCAATCTCTGCACCTCCTAAACGGCCACTTAATTTCACTTTAATTCCTTCTGCACCCATACGTAAGGCAGTAGAAATAGCCATTTTAGTAGCACGTTTAAAACTTACACGACCTTCTATCTGGCGAGCGATAGACTCTCCTACAATAACAGCATCTAGCTCCGGACGACGGATCTCCATGATGTTAATTTGAATATCATCTTTATGAGTAAGTTTTTTCAACTCTTCTTTGATACGATCTACTTCAGTACCACCTTTACCGATAATGATACCAGGCTTAGAAGTGTGTATCGTAATAATTAATTTAGCTAAGGTGCGCTCAATAACAATACGGCTAATACCGCCTTTGTTGATACGTGCTGTAAGGTAGTTTCTGATTTTTTGGTCTTCAACTAATTTCTTACCAAAATCTTTCTTTTCTCCATACCACATAGAGTCCCATCCGCGGATGATACCTAACCTATTACCAATTGGATTTGCTTTTTGACCCATTCTTTTGTTTATTAATGAATGTTGATATTTTTAAATGATTTTAATTATTACGACTATCTACAACAATAGTAACGTGGTTGCTACGCTTACGTAATCTATAAGCCCTACCTTGAGGGGCAGGATTCATGCGTTTAAGCGTACGACCACCGTCCACGAATATTGTTTTAACATACAAATTTGCTTCAACTACATCAACGCCTTCGTTTTTCATTCTCCAATTAGCGATAGCACTCATGAGCAATTTTTCTAAAGGCACAGAGGGGTGTTTTGCACTAAATTTTAGCGTGTTGATGGCTTGTTCTACATTCATGCCTCGTATCAAGTCTGCCAATAGGCGCATCTTACGAGGTGAGGTAGGTTGGTTATTTAAGCGAGCTACAGCTTCCATTTTAAATAAATTTGTTCTTTATAAAATTGGTATTATCAGAAGATGAATACCGTATGTTGTTTGATTATTTGTTTATCGTTTATTTGCTTCCGCTATGTCCTTTAAAGTTACGAGTCGGTGCAAATTCTCCTAATTTATGCCCTACCATATATTCTGTAACATATACAGGGATAAATTTATTGCCATTGTGTACTGCAAAAGTTTGACCTACAAAATCAGGAGTGATAGTTGAGCGGCGGCTCCAAGTTTTAATTACTCCTTTTTTTGCTTTACCTTCTGCGATGGCTAAAACTTTATTTTCTAATTTAGCATCTACGTAAGGACCTTTATGTATTGAACGAGCCATGTTGTTCTTTCTTTTTTATATTACTAAGGATATTTACCCTAAATATGTTTATTTAAAATCTATTAAAGTTTCTTTCCGTTTTTACGTTGGATAATTAACTTATCAGAACCTTTTTGTTTACGTGTTTTCTCACCTTTGGCGTATTTACCAGTGCGGCTTCTTGGGTGACCTCCAGATGAACGGCCTTCACCACCACCCATTGGGTGATCTACTGGGTTCATAGCTACACCTCTTACTCTTGGGCGGATACCTTTCCAGCGGTTGCGTCCGGCTTTACCCATAGATTGTAATTGGTGGTCGCTGTTAGATACTACACCTACAGTTGCCATACATTGGATAAGTACTTTACGTAACTCACCAGAAGGCATTTTTAAAACTGCGTATTTTTCTTCTTTATTGGCTAATTGGGCATAAGTACCTGCAGAACGAGCTATAGCACCACCTTTACCAGGTTGTAACTCGATATTGTGAACGTTAGTACCCAAAGGCATATTTTTAAGCATTAAAGTATTACCCACTTCTGGTGCTACTGCATCGCCGCTAATAATTTTAGCGCCTACTTCTAGCCCTTGAGGAGCAATGATATAACGTTTTTCACCATCGGCATAGGCTAATAATGCGATAAATGCGCTACGGTTAGGATCGTACTCTATCGTTTTAACGGTAGCAGGGATACCTGTTTTATTTCTTTTGAAATCAATAATACGGTATTTAGTTTTATTACCACCACCGATATAGCGCATTGCACGACGACCTTGTGCATTTCTACCTCCAGTACCGGGTAGGGCTTCTAATAAGCTCTTTTCAGGTACGTTAGTAGTAATCTCTGCATAAGCATTGCCTACTCTCCAGCGGGTTCCGGCGGTTACCGGTTTATATTTACGTAATGCCATTGTTATACTATTTTTTTATGTCGCCGAATGGAACGGCTTCAAAATTCTTTCTTAATTAATTAAATTATACGGTAAAAAGGTCTATTGTGTTTCCTTCTACTAAAGTAACCGTTGCTTTTTTGTAAGCCGATTTTACTCCTTGAAGTACACCGGTTTTAGTCATACGGTTTTTACGTTTGCCAGGTACCACTGCGGTGTTCACCTCTTCAACTTTTACGTTATAAAATGTTTCAACAGCCTTTTTAACTTCCAATCTGTTGGCTTTTCTATCTACTACAAATGTGTAGCGGCGGCTAGACTCCATCTGAGCATTGGCTTTTTCTGTTAGTACAGGCTTTATTAATACGTCTGCAGGATTCATTTTGCTTACTTATTTTTTTTCGGAATGACGAAAACTTTTTTCTTTTTGAAGCTTATTTAGTTTAGGCTTCGGCTACTTCAATGGTTTCTTCACTAAAAAACTTTGCAGTACTTTCGGTAAATACGATGGTATTAGCGTGTAATAAGTCATAAGTATTCACATCGCTTAATACTACTGTTTTATTACCTGCAAGGTTTCTACCACTTAAATATACATTTGTATTATACTCTGGTAATACTAATAATGTTTTACGAGCATTATTAGCTACTTTACCCATTATAGATACAAAAGATTTTGTTTTAGGGCTTTCAAAGTTGAAATCTTCTACCACTACGATTTGGTTAGCTCTGGCTTTATGAGAAAGAGCAGAGATTTTAGCCAAATCTTTTTCTTTACGGTTTACTTTGATGCCATATAAATGAGGCTTAGGACCGTTAATGGTACCACCACCTTTGTATAATGGGTTACGGATATTACCTTTACGTGATCCACCAGTACCTTTT
>JBDHYE010000139.1:0-4996 GCA_039811245.1 Chitinophagaceae bacterium
ATGTCGTAAGGCCCGGCACGCTGGAGTCGATGGCGGTTTCGAGCGCGCAGTCCAGCGATGCCCCTTTGGCGAGCAGATAGTCCCTTCGTGGGAGGACCGAGGCGCTTACGGCTTCGGTTACTGTGGGTTTGAGGCGCTGGCCAAGCGTGGATGGCCCGCCGCTGGAGGAAATGGAAATGGCGTCGCTTTGTGCGCCATCTATGGTGCTTCCGTCGGGGGCTACAAAGCCCCCACCGGCGCCCGGCCCCGTGAGCCGCTGCATCCGTTCCAATTCCATGTCCGCCCGGCTGGGCGCCGTTCGCCCTGTAGAGCTTGGTGACGCGCCTCCTTGCGCAACCAGGTTGCCGCCCATTTTGCGTTTCATCACATCGTCCTCGTCTTCCGGCTCTGGGGCTGTTGCGATTTGGGCCGCTGGTGCGGGTGGTTTTGGGGGCGGCACAACCAAAGGCGGCAGTCTATTGCTGATTTTTGCGTCGTCGGTTTTCTCTGCCGGTGCGCTGGGCGTGCGAGTCATTGCCAGGACTGCCGCCAGTGCGAGCAATCCCATAAATGCATAGCCTGCTGTGGTGACGAGTTTCGAGTTTCGCCTACGGGTTAACGATGGGAGGTCGGCATTCGCATCAAAATCGCCATCATTTTCTTGGGCATTGAAGTCTTTATTCTGTCCGCGCCAACCATCGTTTCGTGCCGAATTTTCCATGTTTGATGGATTGGCGTCGTCCTTATTATCTTGATCGCGGCTCATCAGTTCACCTCCTTTATGACGCGCTCCACATCGGGGGCGACAGTTCCCGTCAGGTTGTTGTTTCCACCAGCACGGTCGTATGACTTGTTCAAAATGCTTGCGACGAAATGGCCCTTTCGCAGAACGAACTTTTCCGCAAGTCGATGTATGACTATAGTGTTTCCGCTAACCACATTCGTGTTGACAAGAGATTCTTTTCCATTGGTGTCTGTTTCGTACACCGCCGGCATTTCAGAATTATTATTAAATATTAAATATGTGAATCGCCCGTCGTCGTATGCCCCGTTGGGCGTTACTTCGGTGTGGCCCGCGACCCAATAATCTAGATTATGACCGGCCTTTGAAGGCGCTTTTGTCAGTCGATTCTTGATGTCTTCGCGTTTCAGGCGTTCCGCTTCGGCTTTTGCGCGGGCATTCGCATTTGCGGTTTCTTCATCAACATAGCGGAAGGATAGTGAATAAACCAGATCGCGATTAGCCCATGCTGTTTTATGCTGTTTCTCGTTGAGGACAACAACGACAAATTGGTAGGTTCTCTTATTGGTGACAACCGTTATGTTCGTGTCTCCTTCTTTTGCGGTCGGTTTAATGAATAGATTGTTTCCGCGAGGAACCACTTTCCATGCCAGGTCGTCGCCTACCGCCACATCTTTAATCTGCTCTGCCTCACTAAATTGGACGTGTGTTGATACGCCAAAAAATGTATTAAGCCGCACAACTCCCTTCGGGTCATATGTCACGACCCGCACACGAGCATCAGACGCACCTGCATCTGGTAATGTTTCGGCCAATGAATAGCAGCAAAGCATACTGAGCGCACTGGCAACTATCATTTTTTTCATCATTAGTTTGCCCTGGGTTGATGGTTATTAATAGGAGTGCTTGTTGCCACAGGCTGGCCGTTAACCTGCTGTGGAATAGGCTGCATTTGAGGTGGGGGTAACACTGGCTGCTGCACCGGGATGCCGGAAGGGGGTGCTGTGACTTGGATTGCCGGGGCGGGAGGCGCGATTTGCGGATTTGCCGGCAAGGCTGTGCCGGGCATGGGCGAAATGCCAGGTGCATTTACCGGGATTTGCTGCGGGGGTTGTTGCTGCGGCGCAATGCCGCCGCCTGGACTGGCGGTGCTTTCCATGGCGCCTGCGTGTGGCTCTGCCGGGGCGCTGGCAGGAAGACTCACTTGCGTCATTTGCGGCTGTGGTGCCTGATACGTACTCTTTTCGACAGCCGTTAATGATTCTGGATCAGTACGATAATCCGTGACTTGAAAACCGAGCGGGTTGATCGCTCTGTCTGTGTCGGACATAGGGGCGCCAACGTATTTGAAAGTGACGGTTGATGCCCAATGCGAAAGCTCTGGTCTGTCTGTCCCGCGCACCACTTCTTTGACGTAGCGAACCAGCGCGACATTCGATTTCACGAAAGACGTGCTCTTGACAGTAATATTGACCTTTGCATACTTCCCGTAGACATGCAAAGGGGATTGAGCGTTCTTTGGTGTGAAGTAATCGTAGTAGCGTTGTTGTTCGGTGCCATTACTGAGAAGACCGACGGTGCGATAGTTGGTGTCGGAGAGTTCTCGGTAATACCCTTCGCGCGACCGTACATATATTTGCGCGAAATATTTATTGATGGCTTCGTTGTATGTGGTATCTCCGCCATTTAAGGCGCGCGCCACATCAACAATGCCGGTCGTGTTATCAACCCGAATAACGTATGGCTCCACCGTTTTGAGCGGAACCAGCATGGCGACGGCGGCGACAGACAGCACTGTGAGAAAGAGACTCACGCCCGCGATGCGCCAGGCTATTTGTCTGGATTTTTGTTCCAAAAGTACCCTATCTGTTTCCCAGCTTCGGACTTCGCAAAGGTACTTTTCGGTGTCGGATTCTGGTTTGCGCTTTGTCATTTTAGATGCTTTATGAATACGTAATCTTTGTTGGCAGCGGGGTCGTTTTTATATATGACCTCGAAGACGCCCTTTCCTTGTTTCCCAATCTCGTAAAGAGCAGCTTCAAGTGATACCTGTCGAAGATCTAGAGAAACTAATTTCTGTCTTTTCTTTTCGCCGCTTGATGGCAGAATTGTTAGTTGTGGTTGTATTTCTTGGAGTTCTTTGAATGCGTCTTCTGCCCCGCCGCGAAATTTGAAATCAAATATCCTTGGCGTTAGCGTTGATGGCGGTTTGAAGTAGGGTTGGTTGATTGGCCTGTACTCTCCAACCACTGCTGGAGGCGGCTTAGGTGAACTGACGCAGCCTGTTAAAACCCATGCGATACCCATAAACATGAGAGCGTTTTTCATCATTTGTTTTTCCCGACTGTATTTGATGAGTTGCTTTTGAATCGGTTTGCGACGGCTCGCGCCCCGCGAGCTGCCATGGATGGATTGTTTTGAGCCCATCGAGCATTTGTGGCCGCTTGTCGGCGTCTACCGCGCCAATCGGAGAGTGAGCGACCGGAGCCGAAACGGTACGCTTGGCTTGAAACGCCACGAATTTTGTTGAATGCCCAGCCGACAGCGCCCATTGAAGAAAGCGCTGTGCCGCCTGAAATTCCGGATGCAATCGCCATTACTTGCAACATCATCACAAAGCAAACGCCGCACAGCATCACTATGGCGAATCCATCGCTATATGAAGGATCGGATCCCGCACCTGCCCCCGCTTGGCTGACGCTGCTGTCAATGTAGGCGCCAATAATTTTTAATACGGCGGCAGTCAAAACAATAACGAAACCAAAGTTCAGACATTGCGCAATCCAAGCATCGAAAAATTTCTTTGAACTTTCGAACATGGTTACCAAAATGAATATTGGTCCTATCCCAAGCAAAATTGCAAGAGCGATCTTTGCAAGAATGAATAAAAATGCGGCGTAGCCTGTCATAAGCGCACCAACTATGCGGATGATCCAAGCCATGAACCACATTCCCAGATTTGGAATGCCCATTTTCGAATTCTGATCTGCGGCTTCGCTCCATATCTCTGAATAAGCCCATAGTTTCCCGAAGACAGAGTCTAGAAAGTTAATTTTGTCCGAGGCGCCGTTATCGGCAATGATCCCTGCAACTCTGTCGGGTGAGTTCCAGATCCAGTCAACAAGAAATTGTGAATAAATTCCGAATGAGAGTGCAATCGCACAAATAACGGTAAGCTTTACGATTCTAGTGATGCCGTCTGTTATGGGTTCAGAAATAACTCCCCTTATCATTGACAAACCCCAAAACATAACGTAAATCATTAGCAACGTTGTTGCTACTGGTGTAATGGCGCCAATAATTGATCCTGATGTCGAGCTGATGTAGCTTTGAAGAGGAGCAGTAGTCGCGTTAAGGAGGTTGGTGTAGAAAGTATTCATCGACTCACCTTGGAATTTTCATAACTCCAGAAAATTAGGGCCTGCTTTTCTTCCCAAATGCTTCCTCAGGCGTTCCAAAACTTGCAATGGCTCCAGGTTTGCGTCGCATAGATGCGTCAGTTTTCGAACTCTTTTCATTCTGAACATCTAAACAGAATGGATGCATCTTGAATTTATCCATGCAATGCAATTCTTGGTAAGTTTTTAGTTCATCAAGACTCGCTGTTTTTGTGTTAATTTCTGGGGGGTGACTTTCTCCGCATCCTGAAATCACAATAGACAGTAGCGAAACAAATAGAAATTGATTCTTCACTGGTTACTCCTTAGTCTTAATGAGCACCAAAAACATTCGATGGTGTTCCGAAGTTTGCAATCGCCCCTGGTTTTCGACGCATTGTTTGATCATTTCTCGTCGCTTGCTCATCCATCTTTCGTTGTTGTATTACTTGAAGGTTTCTCATCATTGCAATCTTTGATGCTTCGTTTTGCATCATTACCTGCTCCGCCTGAATTCGCGCTTGCAAGTCCTGCATGTCTTTCGCATCTGGAATGCTGGCATCGTTGATCTTGTCGAGCAGAACCTGGATGTCGCCGAATCGGCGGCTTGCTTGCTTGTAGCTCTCCAGCGTCATGGCCTCGTCAATGGCAAGCTGGTCTCTTCGGTATTTCTGAAGGTTCGTGCTACCCACGGGGTTGTCCAGAGCGGAACGCAGCGCTTGCCAGTCACCGTAGCCACGGCTCAGAATGTCTCTGTATTCGTCCGGGAGGTAGCGCCGGAGCTGGGGATTGTTGACAAGGCTTGCCATGCCGCGAATGCCGTTAAGACTGCGGTATTCCTCGACGAGCTGGTTATATTCCTGGATCATTTGCGCGTACTGCGCAGCCCAGGATGCAA
>JBDHYE010000140.1:0-4995 GCA_039811245.1 Chitinophagaceae bacterium
TTGATGTATATAGCGTACCACTTCAGTACTTCTGTTTTTTAAGGGTGCACCGCTCAGTCCACCAGCACCAATAGCCTCTACTGTTGTTGTATTGGATTGTAAATGTTCTCTGCTAATAGTGGTATTCGTGGCTACTATACCTTGTATTTTTGTGTCTTGAACTAATTCAATAATGTCATCAAGTTGGCTATCGCTCAGGTCTGGTGCGATTTTTAAAAGAATGGCTTTAGTAGAGTTGAGTTTTTGATTACAAGCCATAAGATGATTTAATAGTTTAGTAAGGGGCTCTTTATCTTGTAGCGCTCTTAGTCCGGGAGTGTTGGGGCTGCTTACGTTTACTACAAAATAATCTACATAAGGGTGTAGTGCCATAAAGGCTTTTTCGTAATCATCTATAGCATTTTCATTGGGTGTATTTTTATTTTTACCAATATTGCCACCAATAATAATGTTTTTATGAGGTTTAGAAAGGTTTTCAATAACGGTTTGAGTCCCTTCGTTATTAAAGCCCATTCTGTTGATTAAGGCTTTATCTTTAACAAGTCTAAATAGTCTTGGTTTAGGGTTCCCTGGTTGAGCCAAAGGGGTTACAGTACCTATTTCTACAAAACCAAAACCAAGGCAGGCTAATTCGTTAATCCATTTTGCATTTTTATCAAAACCCGCTGCTAAACCTACTGGATTGGGAAATTTAATACCCCATATTTCTTGTTCTAATTGGCTGTTTTCATAGGTGAATTGTTTCTTAATCCAACGTCTTAAAAAAGATATTTTGTAAGCGAATTGTAAACGGCGCATAGCCCAGTAGTGGGCTTTTTCGGGGTCTAATTGAAATAATAAAGATTTAATTAAAGCGTACATAAATTGTTTTGTATCGTAAATAGTTTAGTTGAAAAAAGCAAAGTTTTATTGCCTTAAATTAGGTCAAAATTAGAACCAAAATGCTAAAAAAAAGAGCACAATAAAATTTATTGTGCTCTAAGATTCAGGAAAGAAATTTTATTTTCTGATATCCATCTCTTTAATAAGATTTTGAGCATTACCCATTTTATCTATTAAATAGAGAATAAAGCGTACATCTACACAAATGGTACGTTTGTATTTACTATCAAAAGCGATATCACCGCTCATTGCTTCCCAGTTGCCATCAAATGCACAACCGATAAGCTCACCATTACCATTGATTACGGGACTGCCAGAATTACCACCAGTAATATCATTATTGGTGATAAAACAAGTGTGAAGTTTACCATCTTTATCAGCATAAGGACCATAATCTTTTTTCTTATACATATCTAGTAATTGTTGAGGTAGGTCAAACTCATCATCTTGAGGTTTGTATTTAGCTATAAGGCCTTCCATAGTAGTGTAGTACTTGTAGATTACAGCATCTTGAGGCTCATAACCTAATACACGCCCATAGGTTAAACGCATAGTAGAGTTGGCATCGGGGTAGAATTTTTTACCTTTTTCCATTTCCATAATGCCTTTTACAAATTGCTTACTGTAGTTTTCCTTTTCTTCGTAAAGCGTTTTAGCTTTTGGAGCTATTTCTTTTTCGTATTTTTTTACAAAACTTAATGCATATTGTACCGCTGGGTCTTGCTTAAGTGCGTCATAATTAATATTTGCGCAAAGTGTTTCAAATTTTTGGCTATCTAATAGGCTAGTGTTTCTATACACATAGTTGGTGTAGTTGTGGAATGTAGTACTTAATTTTTCTTTACCACTTGGGTCTAAGATTACATTTTTATAGATTGATGGCTGTTGGCTTGCGGGTACATCTTTGTAAAATATTTCAGTCATTGCCTCAAATACGTCTTTATCTGTATTATAGTCAAAAGCATTAAGATTAGCAGTTCTTGCTGCTTTAAATTGTTTTACATAATATTGAATTGAATCTTTAGATGCATTTCTTTTAAGTGCATTTAATAATGTCTCTGATGAGGCGGCTATACGTGCAAGTGCACTAGCTCTGAACGCTTCTCTATAATAAATAGATGCTTTAGCATAAGGCTCATAAACTTTATAAATTTGGTTGTATTGATTTACTAAATCATTATAACCTTTATCGTTTTTAATAGACCATTGTGTAAATTGTTTTTCAAAATCTATTTTTTGATTGACCACATTGAGGCGTTTTAATTGCTCTGTTTGTCCTATGAAATATTTCCAATAATTAGCAATACTAGCATATTGAGAAGTGAGCTTTAAATATACCGATTTATCTGCGTCCATGTGTTCTTTCATAATTGCCAAACGTTTTGTTCTGATTGCAACAATAGAAGGATTGGTTTCTTTTAAGGCTAAGTCAATACCATAAGATATTTCATATCTATTGGTTCTGCCAGGATAACCCATTATCATAGCATAATCACCTTCTTTACTTCCTTTAATAGAAATAGGTAAATATTTTTTAGCTTTTAAAGGTACATTTTCTTTTGCGTAAGCTGCGGGTTCATTGTCTTTATTGGCATATACTCTGAAGATAGAAAAATCAGCAGTATGTCTAGGCCACATCCAGTTGTCTGTATCGCCACCATATTTACCTAAAGATTTAGGTGGAGTAGCTACAAAACGAACATCGGTATATTTTTTGTAACGAAGTAGTAAATATTGGTTACCGTTAAAATATTCTTTAACATCGGCTAATATTTTACCTTCAATGCTTTTTTCTTTTTCAATTTTTGAAATGGCTTCTGTCAGGGCTTTTTCGGCTGCTTCGCCTTTAAGTGTACCCACAGCTTTTTGAATTTCGGAAGTTACATCGCTAATGTCTTGTAAGAATAAGGCTGTTACCCCAGGTGCAGGTAGTTCTTCTGCTTTACTTTTAGCCCAATAACCATTATCAAGGTAGTTTTTTTCAACTGTACTTAATGCTGCTATGGCACCATATCCACAGTGGTGATTGGTTAAAATTAGCCCTTCTGGTGAAATGATTTCGCCAGTGCAACCACCAGCAAACTGGATTATTGCATCTTTTAAACTTGCTTTATTAATATTGTAAATATCATCTTGACTAAGTTTAAGACCTAGTTTTTTCATTTCGGCATAGTTTTTACCAATTAGTGATGGTATCCACATGCCTTCGTCGGCATAGCTGCTTTGAAAGCCAATAGCCGCGGCTAATACTAAGAATAGTTTTTTCATAAAATTTAAGACCCTTGTTTTAAAATTTTTGCAAAGGTAAGCTTTAAAGCCTGATAATACTTTTTTGAGGTAAATAAATAGGTGGAATTAAGGTAAATGTTAACTACAACTCACCTCTTGAAGTTTCAGTTAATGTATTTTTATCATTATTCGCACTGATACTAATAGAGCTAGGGAAACCAAAACCTTTACCATAAGAGTTCATGACCTTGTATAGTTCCAGATGGATCTGTTGTTTAATGTCTTCGGTAGAAATCGTTGAATTGGTTTTAATATAATATACTATTGCTATTTCAATGGTTTGAGTGAAATTTTCAATATTTACAGTGGCTTTTCCATTCGTATAACTTTGTTTATTCAGCGTATTTTTTAATACAATGATAAGCTCTGATAAGGCTTCCTGAGTGAGCTCAAAATTAGCTTGAATTTTTTTCTTTACTCTTATCACACCGCGTTCTGAAAGATTCTCTATATTAGAGTCGATGAGGTTTTGATTGGATACAGATACTAATGTGTCGTCAAAAGTTCTAATACGAGTGCTTCTGAAGCCCACCTTTTCTACAATACCTTCTATATCCCCATATTTAATTTGATCTCCTATTGTAAAAGGTTTATCTACCATGATCATAAAAGAGGCCAAGAGGTTCTCAAGAGTTTCTTTGGCAGCAAAGGCTATCGCCACACCTCCAAAACCAAGTCCAGCAATAAGTGTGGGTACATTAACATGAAAAACTACACCTAAAACCGTAAAAAAGGCGATTGCCCATAAGATAACCACTAATAAATCTCGAAGCACGGGAAGTAGTTGTTGTCGTTCGCGGTCAAGTTTTTGAACCGCTTCTTCTATCCATACTAAAAATATAAATCGAACACTTCTTGCCAATACTAAAAAGAAATATAGTATAAAGGCTAAGAAGAAAATATGATCAATAAGCTCTGTTAAGGATACTGTTGTGGTTCTTAAATCTTTAGGTTTAGCGTGAGCTGGTAAAAAATTTCTTTTAAAAATAATGACCTCTTCTAGATAATGACTTAAACCATTAAAGGCAATATACACAAGTATCGTGATGATAAGAGATTGAATCGGTTTATATAATAAAGTTCTAAAGGTAGCTTTATGACTATCGTTTGAAAACTTTTTATAAAATCCATAATATAGTCTGGTGGCTAATGCTGCTAGTAATTGCTTTAGCAATAAGCTGATGAGTATTATAGTAATACTTTTAATCCATACTGCCGTAGGGATTCCCCAAAGTACTTTTTGATCAAGCTCTAATAAGAAATTCATAATTCTTTTTTAATTGAAATACGGTTCACAAAGGTCTGTATTTTTACATTTTTAAGACGTTATTGTTATTGTAAACCTTTTTCTTTCATGATTTTGTTTAACCATTTGAGCATCATAAATGCCACAGCTGTTGCACAAAGTAGTAAAGTAAAATTGAGTAAGAAAAAATGACTTTTATCTTGATATTTGTCCCACATACTAGCTAATACACCACTAAGTTTGTTGCCAATAGAAGTGGCTAAAAACCAGCCTCCCATCATTAGTGCAGTAATATGCGGAGGGCTTAATTTAGACACTAAGCTTAAACCCATAGGACTTAAAAACAGTTCGCCGATGGTGATTACTCCATAACTGGCTACAAGCCACAATACACTTACTTTTTCGGTACCGTTATGCCCTGCTTTTACAGCGGCATACATTACCAGTACTGATAATGATGAAATAAATAAACCCCAGGCTATTTTAGACGCTGTTGTGGGTTCTTTTTGTCTTAATTTTAAAAAGCTAAAAAATGCGACCACTAAGGGGGTTAATAATATTACCCAACCCGGGTTAAT
>JBDHYE010000141.1:0-4962 GCA_039811245.1 Chitinophagaceae bacterium
TGGTACACCACTTTGGGCATTGACCACAGCCCCTCTACCTATAACCAAGTCTTTATTGATTCCTGCTTGACCCCATAGGGTTACTTCATCTTCAATATGTGTTTTGCCAGCTATACCTACTTGTGCTGCTATTAAACAGTTTTTACCAATGACTACCCCATGAGCTACATGTACAAGGTTATCCATTTTTGTACCAGCACCTATAATGGTATCGCCACTTACGCCTTTATCAATAGTACAATTGGCGCCTATCTCTACTGCATCTTGTATGATCACTTTTCCACAACTTTCTAGTTTATCGTATTGTAAGGCTTTATCCTTGCGTCTTTTATAGTAAAAAGCATCTGCTCCAATCACTGTTCCAGAATGTATGATAACATTATCGCCAATTTCGGTATAATCATAGATACTGACATTAGCATGTAGGATACAGTTTTGTCCAATCTTTACATGATTACCAATAAATACATTGGGTTGGATCACAGTGTTAAGTCCAATTTGAGCAGTGGTACTTATCGTATTGGTACTGCTTTCAAAAGGTCTGAAATGCTTTACCAGTTTTACAAAAGCCGCAAATGGATCATCGCAAATTAAGAGTGTTTTACCGGCAGGACAGTCTTGATCTTTATTAATAATAATGGTACTAGCGGCAGATTGAAGGCATTTGTCATAATACTTTTCAAAATCTACAAAAGAAATATCTCCGGGTACTACTTTGTGTATTTCATTGATACCGGTACACAGTTGTTCAGTATTGCCTTTTAAGGTAGCGCCAATAAAATCGGCAACCCAACGTACCGCTATACCCTTTTCAAATTGCATAAATCCTATAGTTTTGTACAAAAGTAATCGATGATTTCTTAATGTATTTACTTCATGTCTAAAATTCTTTGGTCTAATTATAATAATACGCACATTCCTTTTGCCTCAGAGGGTAGAAGTAGCACTAACTATGTCTTTAGGGCGCAATATGGAGTGTATGAAACCATACTTTATCATAAAGAGCATTTGGTCATGTTTGAACAACATTATGATAGAATGATGGCTGCATTTGAATATTTAGCTTGGCGCAAACCAGACAATTGGACATTGAATTTTTTTAAGGATAGCTTGCTGCAACTAATACAGCTGAACCAATTACAAACTGCAACGCTTAGATGCAGAATTCAATGTTTTACTAACGAGCATAAGAATGGTATAAACTATCTCATAGAGCTTTTTGATGTAGATGTACAAGACATAAGTTGGAATGAAAAAGGGCTCCAATTAGGGGTCTTGACTAATTACCATAAACCTAATACGCTTTTGAGTAATTTTAAATTAAGTCATTTAGATTTTTTTATTCCTGCACAAAAACTAAAAACCAATAAGTATTGGGACGATGTTTTAATTCATAATGAATCTGGGCATGTTATTGAAACAAGTATTGCAAATTTGTTTTGGTTTGCTAATGGTATTTTTTACACCACACCCTTAAATGAAGCATGTTTAGCAGGCACGATGAGAGCCTATATTATTGATAAAATGAAACATTTAAATATCCCGATTGTAGAAACAATTTGCACAAAAGCACATTTGGAAGCGGCTAAAGAATGTTTTACTTGTAATAGTATCCGCCCACTTCGGTGGGTTGCTCAGATCCATTTTGATGAAGCTATTTTTTACTATGAAAATACAAACACCAAAAAACTTTATAATACATTAGGCTTAGTACAAGCTCTCTTTGATATATAAAAAAAAACTCTAAGTTTTTTTTAATCCTTAGAGTTTTTAAATTGTTTATAGATTTAATTTTAGCTAAAAGCATCTTTTATTTTATCAAAAAAAGATTTTTCATCTTTTGATTCTGATGCATTAGCAGCAGGTTTAAAATTAGGCGATTCTTGTAATTTCTCTAATATTTCACGTTCTTCTTTTGTAAGTTGTTGTGGTGACCAAGCATTTACTTCTACCAGTTGGTCGCCTTTCTCATAACTTTGGAATGCTGGAAAACCTTTACCTTTTAGACGGAATATTTTACCACTTTGAGTACCTGCTGGTATTTTGATTTTCGCTTTACCGTCTATGGTTGGTACTTCTATTTGAGTGCCTAACACCGTTTCTGGAAAACTTATATACAATGGATAGATGACATCTAGGTCTCTACGCATTAATTGTGGGTGTTTTTCTTCTTCAATCAATATGAGTAAATCGCCTGCAGGGCCACCTCTTTCGCCCGCATTACCATTACCTTGCATATTGAGTTGCATATTCTCTTGTACACCAGCTGGGATATCCATACTAATGGTTTCCTCTCCATATACTCTACCTTCTCCCTTACAGCTACTACATTTTACGCTAATGCTGGTACCATCACCATTACAAGTAGGGCAGGTGGTAACGGTTTGCATCTGTCCTAAAAAGGTTTGTTGTACACGCCTTACTTGACCATTGCCTCCACAAGTACTACATGTTTTTATAGCACTTTTATCTTTAGCACCAGACCCGCTACAGCTTTGACAGGTAATGTATTTTTTTACTTTTATTTTTTTATTGGCCCCGTGAGCAATTTCTGCAAAATTCATTTTGAGTTTTACTCTCAAATTGGCGCCACGAGCACCACCACCTCTTCTGCCATGCGGATTGCCGCCACCTCCAAACCCGAAACCATCACCAAAAATATCTCCAAAATTTGAAAAGATATCTTCCATATTCATACCACCAAAACCTTGACCACCTGGGCCACCTCTGCCGGCATTGCCCATACTATGACCAAATCTATCGTATTGAGCTCTTTTCTCTGGATTGCTTAATACTTCATAGGCTTCTGCTGCCTCTTTAAATTTTTCTTCTGCACTTTTATCACCCGGGTTTCTATCTGGGTGATATTGCATCGCAATTTTCCGATAGGCTTTTTTTATTTCATCGGCACTGGCTTGTTTCCCTAAACCTAATACCTCATAATAATCTCTTTTAGACATTTTTTAGTTTTTTTATTTACCTACTACTACTTTAGCGTGTCTAATTAAAACCTCGTTTAAGTAGTATCCTTTTTCTATTACATCTACTATTTTACCAGACAATTCAGGTGTGGCAGCAGGTATTTCAGTAATGGCTTCTTGTAATTCTAAATCAAAATCATCTCCTATCTGAGTATTCATAGCTTTAAGGCCTTTACTCTCTAAAGTAGAACGTAGTTTAGATAGGATTAGATTAATACCTGTTTTTAACGCCTCAATATCATTGGCGGTTTGAATTGTTTTTTCTGCACGCTCTGAGTCGTCTAAGATGCCAATAAGGCTTTGAATAAGACTTTTTGTAGCTGTTTGCCTTAATTCTTCCATCTCTCTAGCAGTACGTTTTCTATAATTATCAAACTCTGCTACAAGTCTTAAATTCTGATCTTTAAAATGGTTTATTTCCTTTTTAAGTTCATCTATTGTGTTTTGAATTGAATCCGCTTCACTGGTAATTTGTTCTTCTATTACTTCTTTGTTCTCTGCATTTTCCTCAATTGGATTATTTATTTCAACTGTAGTTGCTGTTTCTTCTGTATTCTGTTGAACCGGCTCATTTGCTTGCTGCTCTTTCATATTATAATAGTATTTAAAATTTTCCTTCCTTTTCAAAACAATAGTTGCACCATCTCTATTTATAGGGACAAATTGACAGCGAAATTAAATTTTTCAGACAATATCTTAAGGTAATAGGTATAAATGTGCAAATTGTCAGCTTAAAACTTTAGTAATTCTTTCGTATTTATATGAATTTCTTTTACTTTTTTTTAAGCTAATAAGCCCTTATTTTTGTGCATTCAATATAAATCTTGTACCATAATATATGTTACGTTTCATGAAGTACAAAATCGGCATTCCCTTATTAATCATTGCTGCTTTGGCAGCTTTTTTTTCATTTAAATATAAAAATGAAGATGTAAGTAGTGATGCCCAACGCAGAGCCATTATTTTAAATACCGTAATGGGCATCATAACAGAGGCGCATTACGCACCGCGCCCTTTAGACGATTCTTTTTCGAATAAGGTTTTTAATAAATGGCTAGAAAATACTGATTTTGAAAAGAAAATTTTTACAAAAGAAAATATTAATGCTCTTGAAACATATCGATACCAATTAGATGATCAAATCCTGGCATCAAATTTTGAAGCTTATGATTTGATGGAGCAACTCTATAGTAACCAATTACAAAAGGTAGAACAATATTATAAATCGGCGATTAAAGAAAAATTTGAATTTAATAAGAACGATTCTATCTTATTAAATCCTGATAAAATTGATTTTGCAGAAAATGACAAAGCACTACAACAACGCTGGCAAAAATACATCAAATACAGAGTACTGGCAATGTATGTGGAAATGAAAAAAACGCAAAAAGATGAGCTGCACCGAAGAGATACGCTTAAAGTAAAAGATACTACGGCTTTTGTTGTAAAATCTGATGAAACATTATTGAAATCGGCAGTAGGGAAAATCGACACCAACCTTCAGAAGTTTTTTACGAAGCTTAAGAAATACACTAAAGAAGAGCGTTTTGCTTTATACGTAAATGCCATAGCACAGAATGAAGATCCTCATACCGACTTTTTCCCACCTAGAGAAAAAAAGAATTTTGATGTTCAAATGTCAGGAGAGTTTTATGGTATTGGAGCGCAGTTAAAACCAGAAGGCGATAAGATCATCATAGCCTCTATTGTTCCCGGTAGCCCCAGTTGGAAACAAGGTGAGTTGAAAGCCAATGATGAAATTATTAAAGTAGGTCAAGGTAGTGCAGAGCCAGAAGATATTCAAGGTTATGATTTAGAAGATGTGGTACAAAAAATACGTGGCGAAAAAGGTACAGAAGTAAGATTGACCGTAAGAAGAGTAGATGGCTCTATTAAAGTAATTCCTATTATACGCGGCAAAGTAGCCCTTGAAGAGACTTTTGCAAAATCACTTATCATCAATACCGATAAAGGTAAAATG
>JBDHYE010000142.1:0-4955 GCA_039811245.1 Chitinophagaceae bacterium
TATCAAACTATTATTAAGCAATGATAATGGGAGAAGAATACTCATTGATGTAAAGCACATGTCGATCGATGCTCGTAAAGCTTATTACAAATACTTATCCGAAAATCATCCCAATAATGATGTACCTGTACTTTGTAGCCATGGCGCCCTTACAGACTTGTATCCGCATCAAATAAACATGGAAAAAAAGCTGGACATTCTTCAGATTTATAAAACAAAAGGATTGTTTGGAATTGAACTAGATCAACGTGTATTAGGATACAATGAGGCAAACAAGATTTGGCAAAAACTTAAAAACTTATTCAGAAGCAAAAGAAAAAAAGAACAACACCAACTTTTCTTTTTGTGGCAAAATATTATTCAAACTGCTGAATTTGCTTATCAAAATGGATACACAGAAAATCCTTGGTCCTGCATTTGTATTGGCAGTGATTATGATGGCATCATTAACCCTCTAAATGAATTTAGAGATGCCAAAAGTCTTTCAAAATTATACGTAATACTCACAGAGTTTTTAGAAGAATACTGGGAAAACAAGAATTCAATAATACCTAAAGAATCAGGTATAGAACGAAATGCACAAGACATTGTCTATGAGATAATGTATAAAAATGCTTACAATTTTATAACCAAACATTACGGCTAAAAATAAAAAAGCCCCGCAGGTAGGCGAGGCGCTAAATGTTTTCACAACGGAATAATCCTTATTGTGAATTGCTTTCAAAACAAAGATAAAAATTTATTGGTTAAAAAAGAATAATTAATGAAAAATATTTTAGGATTGGATTTAGGAACTACTTCCATCGGTTTCGCACACGTAATAGAAGGCGACACGCCTGAACAATCAGAAATAGTTCAAATTGGCACCCGTGTAAACCCATTGACTACCGACGAGCAAACCAATTTTGAAAAAGGCAAACCGGTTTCGATAAATGCAGACAGAACGCTTAAGCGTGGAGCAAGACGCACGCTCGACCGCTATCAATTGCGTAGAGAAAATTTAATAGATGCCTTGTTGAAAGCCAACATCATTACCGAACAGGCTATATTGGCAGAAGATGGCAAACAAACCACTTTTGAAACTTGGCGTTTACGGGCAAAGTCTGTTACCGAAAAAATTGAAAAGGAAGAATTAGCAAGAGTATTTTTGGCGATTAATAAAAAACGGGGCTATAAAAGCAGCCGAAAAGCCAAGAAAGAAGACGAAGGACAAGCGATTGATGGAATGGCAATTGCCAAACGATTGTACGAAGAAAACCTTACCCCCGGGCAATTGGCCTATCAATTATTAAAAGAAGGTAAAAAGTCTATTCCCGATTTTTATCGGTCTGATTTGCAAAGTGAATTTGACAAAGTTTGGCTTACTCAAAAGGCATTTTATCCGGAGATTTTTACGGATGAATTTTATAAAGAACTGCAAGGCAAAGGACAGCGGGCAACTT
Organism: Chitinophagaceae bacterium; assembly: GCA_039811245.1. Lineage (GTDB taxonomy): Bacteria > Bacteroidota > Bacteroidia > Chitinophagales > Chitinophagaceae > Rurimicrobium. The sequence goes on from JBDHYE010000142.1 coordinate 1,443, forward strand.
CGGCTGCTTTTTGGGGCAAATACAAATTCAATACTGCTGATAATAAAGCAAAAACGAGAGACGAAAAGAAGATACAGGCTTACAAATGGAGGAGCGATGCTATTTCAAAGCAATTAGAAAAAGAGGAAGCGGCGTATGTGATTACTGAAATCAACAATAATCTTAACAATTCAAGCGGCTATCTCGGTGCCATTTCCGACCGCAGTAAAGAGCTCTATTTTAATAAGGAAACCGTAGGGCAATATCTCTACAGGCAATTGCAACACAATCCGCATACACGCTTAAAAAATCAGGTGTTTTATCGCCAGGATTATTTAGATGAATTTGAAGCTATTTGGAAAGAACAATCTAAGCATCACCCCGAATTGACAGACGCATTAAAGTCTGAAATTAGGGACATTACTATTTTTTACCAGCGCAAACTCAAGTCGCAAAAGGGCTTGGTGAGTTTTTGTGAATTTGAAAGCCAAGAAAAAGTTATTAAAGGGCTTAAAAAAACAATCGGTTTAAAAGTTGTCCCCAAGTCTTCGCCTTTGTTTCAGGAGTTTAAGATTTGGCAAGTGATGAACAATGTTTTGGTAAGAAAAAAAGGAAGTAAGAAACGGGTTGCAAAAAATACCGACCAAACAAAACTATTTGAAGAAGATCAAGAAATTTTTGCTTTTGACTTAGCCGCTAAACAAACTTTATTCAATGAATTGAATGTAAAAGGCAATTTGAAATCGAACAAAATCATTGAAATATTGGGTTATAAAGCTACGGACTGGGAATTAAATTATTCCGAATTAGAAGGCAACCGCACCAACAAAGAGCTGTACAATGCCTTTTTGAAAATTTTAGATATAGAAGGTTACGATGTAAAAGATTTGCTGAAAGTAAAATCGAATAAAGATGAAGTAGAATTAGATGATTTGGAGGTGCCGGCATCGAAAATCAAAGATATGGTTCGTCAGATTTTTGCCAGCTTAGGCATTGATACAAACATACTAGATTTTGATGCAGAGCTCGATGGCAAAGCCTTTGAGCAGCAAGCGTCTTATCAATTATGGCATTTGTTATACAGCTACGAAGGCGATAATTCGCCAAGTGGAAACGAAAAGTTATTCGAATTATTAGCAAAGAAATTTGGATTCAAAAAAGAACACGCAACCGTTTTAGCTAATGTTATTTTCTCTGATGACTACGGAAATTTGAGTAGTAAAGCAATGCGTCGCATTTTTCCACACATCAAAGAATTGCACTACGACAAAGCTTGTGATATGGCGGGTTATAGACATTCTGTGGCTTCGCTTACCAAAGAAGAAATTGAAAACAGACCGCTAAAAGACAGGCTGGAATTGCTGAAGAAGAACAGTCTTCGCAATCCAGTAGTGGAGAAAATCTTGAACCAACTGGTGAATGTAATCAATACAATTCTTGAAAAAAACAGAGCGACCAACCCACATTTTAAATTTGACGAAATCCGCATAGAGTTATCGAGAGAGCTCAAAAAGAATGCGAAAGAACGGGCCGAAATGACCACTAATATTAATGCGGCTAAGATAGCTCACGAAAAAAGATTTAAAATTTTACAGTCGGAGTTTGGCGTAAAAAATCCCACTCGAAACGATATTATTCGCTATCGGCTTTATGAAGAATTAAAGAACAACGGCTACAAAGATTTGTACACCAACACGTACATTCCTCGAGAAATTTTATTTAGCAAACAAATAGATATTGAACACATCATCCCTCAATCTAAAATGTTTGACGATAGTTTTTCCAACAAAACAGTAGTGTATAGAAAAGATAATCTTGACAAAGGCAACAAAACTGCTTATGATTACATTGATAGCAAGTTTGGTGCAGAGCAATTGGAGGAATATGTAAAACGATTAGAAGCGTTGTACAAATTAGGTAAAGACGAAGGCATCTCGAAAGCCAAATATCAAAAACTATTAAAGCAGGAAAGTGAAATAGGCGATGGTTTTATTGATCGAGATTTGAGAGACAGCCAATACATAGCCAAAAAGGCAAAAAATATGTTGTACGACATTACTCGCTCTGTAGTTTCTACATCTGGTCAAATAACCGATAGGCTTCGGGACGACTGGGGTTTGATCAACATTATGCAAGAATTGAACTTTGATAAGTTTAAAGCCCTGGGCCTTACTGAACAAGTAGAAAAAAAAGACGGAAGCTTTAAGGAAAGAATTGTGGATTGGAGCAAACGAAACGACCATCGCCACCACGCTATGGACGCTCTAACGGTAGCATTTACCAAGCACAACCACATTCAATACCTCAATTATTTGAATGCCCGAAAAAATGAAAACCACAAATTGCAAGGCAACATTATTGCCATAGAAAACAAAGAAACCGAACAAAAAATAGACGATGACGGCAATAAGAAACGAGTGTTCAAATTACCCATCCCCAACTTTCGGAAGGTAGCCAAAGAGCATTTGGAAAAAGTATTAGTATCGAACAAAGCCAAGAATAAGGTAGTGACCAAAAACAAGAACAAAACCAAAATTAAAAACGGCGAGAAAGTAAAAATAGAGCTCACACCAAGAGGGCAACTGCACAAAGAAACCGTGTATGGCAAGTACCAATATTATGTAAATAAAGAAGAAAAAGTAGGTGCAAAATTTGACGAAGCTACCATTGCCAAAGTGAGCAGCTCCGTGTATAAAACCCTTTTGCAGCAACGCTTACAAGAAAATGGCAACGACCCCAAAAAAGCCTTTACGGGTAAAAATGCGTTGAGCAAAACGCCTATTTATGTAGATGAAGCCAAAGCCGAAAAGGTACCTGAAGCTGTTAAGCTTACTTGGTTGGAAGAAGATTATTCGATAAGAAAAGATGTAACGCCTGATAACTTTAAAGATGAAAAGACCATCGAAAAGGTATTAGACAAAAAAGTAAAAGAAATTTTACTCGATAGGCTGAAACAATATGGAGACCCTAAAAAAGCGTTTTCCGATTTAGATAAAAATCCTATTTGGCTGAACCAAGCCAAGGGCATTGCTATAAAGCGAGTAACCATCAGCGGCGTGAAAAATGCAGAATTTTTGCATTACAAAAAAGACCATTTGGGCAAGGAAATAATAGATGCCAACGGAAAGAAAATACCGGTTGATTTTGTGAGCACCGGCAACAATCATCACGTTGCCATTTACCGAGACGAGAAAGGTAATTTACAGGATAGAGTCGTTTCGTTGTTTGACGCGGTAGAGTTGACTAATGCGAAATTACCTGTGATTATTTCTAACCCCAAAGAGATTTGGGATAAGATTATTAATGATGGTATTGAACATCGTTTAATAGAAAAATTCCCACCAGAAAGCTGGCAGTTTCTGTTCACAATGAAGCAAAACGAATACTTTATTTTCCCGAATGAAAAAACGGGCTTTAACCCCAAGGATTTTGATTTGCTTGACCCGAAAACCAAGAAAAAGATAAGCCCAAATTTGTTTAGGGTGCAAACTATTTCGATTGTGCAATATGGTAATAATACAGTAAGGGATTTCA
>JBDHYE010000143.1:0-4935 GCA_039811245.1 Chitinophagaceae bacterium
CTGCTCAATTTGAAATAACTAAAGTAGCAGAAGGACTAGACAGTACTCAGAAAGACATTATAATGAAAGACGCTACACATACTGTTAGTGGTAATCTTACAATGAAAGGAGTTACTAAGCATATTAGTTTCCCTGCTAAAATTAATCAAAACGAAAACGGTATCACTGCCGATGCCAATTTTAATATTAACCGTACCGACTGGGGACTCACTTATAAAAGTGATGCTTCACTTGGTGATAAAATTATTCACCCTACGGTAAATATCGGGTTTCATTTAGTAGCTAAACCCTAAAACATTTCGGTTTATACTCGATTTTATTCGTTCTCTTCATTTTAAATAAATCCCTTGTAACAATTTGTGCAAGGGATTTATTTATTTTTGTATTCTAAACGATACACAAAATCAAAATTCCATTTTTACATAAAAGTATTAACCAGCTCATAGAAAATGAGCGCTATGAGCCAATGCTGGCTTGGGGTTTGAGAATGGCGATTGCTATAATTGTACCCTTATTTTTAGGCAATTACTACCAACAAACAGAGGCGGCCATGTGGGTGATCATCACGGCAGAAAGTATCGGCTGGGTAGAACTAAAAGGCTCCTTTGCACAACGAATAAGAGTATTATTAGGCGGTGCATTTTTGGCGGTACTCTTTGGTGCATTAGGCAGTATCAGCGGCACTTCGCTGCTGTTAAGTATGCTATTAATGGCTTTTGTGGTGTTTGTAGCAATACTATTTAAAAATCTTGGAGAACGTGGCAGCAGTCTATCCTTAACGGTATATGTAATGTTTATTATTGCCAACGCCTACCCTACCCCTTGGGGTACGCCCTTAGAAGAACGTTGTATTTATATTGGTATTGGTGGTTTATGGTGTGTACTGGTAGGTGCTGTAGCTACTCTATTTATCAGAGAGCAGACCCCTTATAAAAGGTCTGTAGCTATGATATGGAAAAAAACAGCAGACTTAGCTTTAGAACCGGATAAAGGCTGGAATGGCATAGCTCCTAAGGCTTCATTACGTAATATTTACCTAAAAGATAAAGCCATACAAGATGCTATTGAAAGCTCTTTACAACTGTTTGAAAAAAGAGCTTATCAAAAAAATCATGAAAATGAAAATGCTTTAGAACTTGCTCAATTACGTAAGTGTGTTTATTTAATAGGGGCTACATTGATGAACCTATCCGAAGAACTGGACCAACTCTCCATTTCAAACCAAAAAGCCAATAACAAACAGAGTATCCATGCCCTTATCAAATCAATCAGTATCATTTGTGAGCGTATGACCCTCTATACTGTAAGCAATAAGAAAGAAGAATTGCTCTTACTACAATCTAGAATTATGCGCCTTCAAAACATGGTAGCCATTTTAAGAGAAGCTGCGTTTGAAAATCATGAAAAAAACATTATAGCAAGAATCACGCATCTCACAGAGCGGATCATTAAACTTTGTGAAACCTCACTATTGCATATCCAGCAGAGTAGTAAAGATGAAAAAGTGTATCAAAGCTATTCATTAATGAAAACACTTTTGATCATTCATCATAAGCATTGGTTGCGCAATCTAAAAGATTTAATGCATCTGAATAATCACTCCTTTCGTTATGCCGTTAGAAGTGTTATCATAGCGCTTTGTTCCTTGTTTATATACAAGGCTTATCATATTGCCTATGGCTACTGGCTACCTTTTACGGTAATGATCATACTTCAACCTTATTTTGGTGCTACATTAAAAAAAGCATTAGATAGAGTGCTGGGCACTGTATTGGGTGTAAGTATTGGTGGACTGCTGATGATGTTGCCAGAAGCGTATCATTTAAAAGAAATTTTACTGATCAGCAGTTCAATTTTAATGGTCTATTTCTTAAGATACAACTACAGTATTGCAACATTTTTTATTAGTCTCTTTTTAGTTGCCCTTTTTGCCAACGACCATAGTTTAGATCAACAAGTAATCTATGCCCGTATTTTTTGCACCTTAGGTGGAGCTGCTCTGGCGGTTATTGGTGAGTTTGCTTTGTTGCCGGCTTGGGAGAAAAAATATCTTCCGGAATATTTTTACAAAATGGCTGAAGCCAATTTTAATTATTTCATCTATAGCTTTTACAATCATAATGAATTTAACACAGCCCAATGGACGCATTACCGTAGAGAGGCAGAAGTGGCTAACAGCAATGCTTTTGAATCTTTTAACCGTTTAATAAAAGAACCAAAATATAAGAATAAAAATACAACCTTAAGTTATCAATTAATAGCGCATAGTATTAGGATTTGTAAAGCCTTAAACAATTATCATTTAGACAACGACCCTCATAAAAAAGACATTATAACAGAGGATCAAGCACTTCTTTCAAATGTAGAAAGAATTAAACATAAATACCTTGAAATTTGCTCTAGGTTATGGCAAGTAGCTTATAAACAAAAAGCATTTAAGGATTTTAGTACAGCAGCGAGTATCTGCATCATTGATGGAGATAAGGAACTGTTAATAGCAAGTATTGCAAAATTAGAAATAGAGCTTGATGCTTTAAATAGAGACTTAATAAAATGGGAGCTGGATTTTAGTGAATCCGGTCGCCCCTAAATTCTAAGTTTTTCATTATCTCTGCTTCAATATCTAGATATTCTTTCCAGCGTTTTTCTACTTTATTAGAATCCCAGTAAAGATTTGCTAAATCTAACATTAAACGGTAGTGCCCAGCTTCTGCAACCATAAATTTATGGTAGAATGTTTTCAATGCATCATCTTTGACATAGAGAGAGAGCAATCTAAAACGTTCGCAACTACGGGCTTCAATAAGTGCAAAGATAATTAAGCGTTCTGCAAGGCGCTCCATTCTATTGCCCGGATTGAGCTCATGTAGTTTAAGGGCATTCACATAAAGGTCTTTTCGCTGTCTGCCTAAGGCTAAGTTTCTTTTATCTAGCTCTGCCAACACGGCTCTAAAATGCCCCCACTCTTCTGTTACCACAGGAGATAAGGCTCTTACCAATTCAGTACATTCAGGATAGGTTTGAATTAATGAGATACAAGACAGGGCAGCCTTTTGCTCGCAATAGGCATGATCCGTTAATATATCTTCAATATTCATTTCGGTCAAATGTACCCAACGAGGGTCTGTAGGTAATTGTAGGCCTAATACTTGTTTATGTGCTTCTGAAATCATATTTTTTTATCAAAATTGGAACTATTTTCTAAAAAAATAAGTACTTATTCTTAAGGTTTAGAATAAGTACTTAATACAATAAGTTGCTTCACAAAAATAAACTGTTTATTTTATTTAAGCATAAGTATCAAAATAATATTTTAGAATTTCCAACCTATGGTTAATAATCCAGAGGTTAGGCTATTATTGATACTTGCCATATTAGGCTGTACATAACCTAAAGCGCCATCGAGTACATAAGGTTGTTCATAAGTTTTGTAAGAAGAATTGATTACTGCTAGATCTACAAAAGTATTACCGAAACGGTATCCCATTCCGAATGAAATATCTTGACGGTCGCCTTGATATAATTTATTTTTAAAAGGTGAGCCATAGTAGCCATAGCCCGCTCTTAATCTAAAATCATCTAAACGAATTTCTGCACCTACTCTAACATTTGAGTTAGATTGATACAGATTTTGTATCAATGAATTCAAGGTATTTTGATAGTTTAAATCGTCCAATTTATAACGCATACCAGAATAGCCTACAAATTCATAATCAGCACTAATAAAACCCAATTTACCCAAAATAGCAGTAGCACTGACAACCGCTTTAAAAGGAGTATAAAAATTATAATTATACTCATTTGGACTTGTAGAAACGGTATTGTTACCATATTTCAAGCTACTTACATTAATATTATTGTCTGATGTTTCTGTAAGGCCATAAGCTGTAGGAGTATGTATTGCCAGCCCAGCTCTGAAATTATCATTGAATTTATAAATGGCCCCTAACTTTAAATTTACTCCAGTTCCAATTGTTTTAAAATTTTCCGTATAATTAAAGTGGTCAAAGCTATCTACCTCATTCATGGTAAAGGTCTCTTCAGACATCGTACTGTTTACTTTGTGATTTAAAAAGTTAAATCCTAAAGTAGCACCCAGCATCAATTTATCTTGATAATTACCTCCTAGTGACAAATTCAAATCTGTAGCTCCCCCTTTTTCATTTACAGTTTTGAGCTGTTGGATACCTCTATTATAAGGCACATAAGTAGTGTATAAATTTGAAAGTAAATAAGACTGGTAGCCTAAATAAGCAGGTGTACCAGGGTCGGCAGTTGTACTATTAGGGTATTTAAAAGCATCGCCTTCAAAATATTGGCTTGCAGAACTGGTATAATTTTTACCTCCGTAATTATAATTTCTACTATATTCTGCACTTCTGTTTAAGCCTAAACCAAAAGAGATTGCTTTCCAGTCGGCGCGGTCATAATCTTTATCATTTACAGCACTTGTATAAACAAAACCTAGGCTATTAAGCCCAAAGCGTGTACCATTATCGTTCATCTCTGTACTGTTATAACTACTATTAGTACCTGAAAAACGTAAGCCGGGTGTAAAAATAAACTCAGAAGAGCGGTAAACACCTAAGCCAGCAGGATTGACCGAGAGGCTCCCCATATCACCGCCTACTGAACCTAAAGCTCCTCCAAAACCTACTGAACGTGCAGTAGCTAAGGGGTTGCTCTGTGCATATTTAGAAGCATCTATAGCATTTTGTGCTGATGCAGATAAACTATTCGCTGCTAAAATGATGCAAGCTGAATATTTAGATATTTTAGAAGTTCGCATTGTATTGTTTTAGATTTAGTTTGCTTAAAGTAAAATTATCTACGACCTCCGCCTCCACGCATACCACCACCTACACTACCACCGCCCATAGAGCGTGAGCCGCCCATACTGCCACCACCATTACCAAAAGAGCGTGAACCACCAAA
>JBDHYE010000144.1:0-4934 GCA_039811245.1 Chitinophagaceae bacterium
GATATGGTCTTTTAACCAGGTTTTTTGGTTTTCTTTTTTGATGATGTATTCAGAGTTTTGGGCGTGGATATGTTCCAAACTCCATTTCTCGTTTCGTTTGGTTTGTTTATAAAGATTGAAAGGGAAGCGGGCTTTTTCCTTATCACTTTTCAGCGAGGCATACACGTTATGCAATAACAGTATGGAATGTATTTCTTTACGGTCATTGCTTTGCTGGTCTTCGTTTTCGTAGTTTAGATTTTCCAATTTCACATCATACTCATTCCCGTCTGAATCTTTTCTTTTCTTATTTATTCTAATGATTTTGCCGATTTCACTATCAAGGTGTTTTATCAATTGCTTTTTACCCATTTTATTCGACTGGGCAATGATGCTGTCAATTATCTGATTGCCTTTGTTGGCAATTAAAAAGCCGATGTAGTGATATAAGTTTCGGTTTTGATACCATTCTCTGAAATATTCAAAGTAGGAAGTAACTTGTTGCCAAATGTCTTCAACGGCTTTAATTCTTGTATATTCTTGCCCTTCTTTTCCATTGTCCAAAAGGTCTTGCAAATACTCTGAAAGAATTAAAAATGTGGCGTGTTTTAAAGGCTTTGAAGCAAAATATTTTTTCTCTTTAAGAATTTTATCTGCAATCAGGTCAAAGATAAATTCAATATGGGTTGGCTTACTATTGCTGTTGTTACTCAGGAAATACCAAAACTCTTCATTTTGCAAGGTGTATTCAATTGTATCCCATTCGGAAGCAATTTCAAATAAACGCATTTTAATGAACTTGATTTCATCTGCATTGTATTTGTCACTTTGAAGCAATAATGCTTTGATAAGTTCTGCATCTGTTAAAGGAATTTTGCCAACATTGAGTCGGATAAATACATCAATGGCATTTGTTTCTTTAGGAACTTCATAGCGGATAAAACGAACATTGCGATTTCCTTTACTGTTGTCATCCATCAATATGGGGACCAGTTTAGCTTTTGCTCCCCGATGTTTTTCGTCTTTAAACCAATTGTCTATTGCCTGATAGGCATTGCAGATGTGATAAAAATCTATGTTGCTATCATCAATTGCAGTTGCAAATTTCTTTTCTGCCAAAAAATCTTCTCAGTCTCTCTCCATCTTTATTATCTTCACTAAGTTTGGCGGAATAATTTTGAAGATGCTTTACTAAGCTAAAATGCAATACCGATCTAAGAACACTGATTTTTCCTTTTTCAATTTTTAAGAATTTACCGGAATTAAATGGAACATTTGAATCAGTGTTAATGTGCCAATTATTTTTAGTTCTTGCCTCGTGCATAAGTCCACATCTGACATCGCTATAGAAATCACTGGCCAAAGTTGCTATAGGTTGTTTTGTCTTGCCTGATGTTTTCCAAAAGTTGTTTTCAAAAATTACCGCATCCAAAAGAAAATTAACAAACAAATCCTTACTTTTCTTGTATTGATACTTTGGGTCTCCCGTGGTCTTATTAAAGTTAAAAATTAATCCTTTTTCGAAGGCAGCAAAAGATTCAATCAATGCACATTGTGCAGTAAGGATTGTAAACCCTTCACCCTTTTGTGGGCCATCATTGATTAATGTCAAAATTGGATTGAAATATTTATTCTCTAATCTCTCCTGATATAAAAATATTGCATCGCCCCAAATAGGAAGATTACTATAATTTCCTGCAAGCTTTTTGCGCATGCCCTTCCATCTTTTGATTTCGTTTAATTCTTTATCCATTGCATTATTGCTTTATAATTTTAGCAGAATAGGTATTTCCTTGCTGATTTCTGAATTGCAATAAATACAAGCCTTCAGTTAAATCAGCTATGGCTATTTGTTCACGATTTTCATTGATAACACTAGAATATACTTGCTTTCCTACTAAGTCGAAAAGTCTGATTTCTGTGCCTTTTTCAGCACCTTCAATATACAAAAATTCATTTGCAGGATTAGGGTAGATTTTGATATTCCCTGATACAAATGTTTCTGTAATGGAAGAGGGCTTATCAATAATCGGTGTAGTGCAATTTCCAAATCCATATTGGGCTATCACAAAATCAGTTGCCCCACCTGCTTTGGTTAATGTTGTTGAGCCGATCTTATAGGTACTATTGTTAATTACCCCGCCACCATAGAAATTCCCATACCTATCTGCAACAAAGTTTGATATATAGCCTCCGTTGACCATTGTATCATATTTCATTACAGCCCCAGTGGATGTATTCATACGGATTAAACATTGTCCACTGCTAGATAAAGAAATAGAACCCCATTGCCATTTTCCTGTATAAGCTGCTGCATACATTAATGTATCACTAATAATTGCAAAGTCTTGAGGGTAACTAGTATTTATGTTTGAAGAATTGGCTCCCCATTTGTGGTTTCCAGAAGAATCCATCTTAATTATGAAACTAGTAGAACTTGTACCAAGAGTGTTTGTTACCACATAAGTATTAATAATACTTGTATTCGGCAAACTTCCAATTGCATAAATATTACTATTACGGTCTAGCGCCAATCTATCAATTCCCGTTGATTTTGAATTATTCTGTTTTAGCCATTTTAAACTACCGACATTATCAAATTCACATATGAATGCACTATAAGGTAAAGTAGTTGTACCCAAGGTTAAGGTATCCCATAGAGGAACGTTCGTACCTAAGTATATTCCACCATAAAGAATGTATTTATCCCTTTTGGTATCCCATTTCATTCGTAATGCGCCTATCCCCCCCCCATCGCCGTCAATATCCATTTTAAAACCTTTGATAAATATACCCCCTGCATTATACTTAAGCATATGCACGCTTGTCTTTGTGGTATCAGAAACCGTATATGCCCCGTTAGCATAAGTTCCGCCAACCAACGCAGATAGAAGAGATATTTCGCCATTCCCTTTTACATCCATAGACAATATTCTACCTCTCCCTGCATTGGCAAAAAAACTGACAGTACTAGCCTCAGGAAAACGAAGCCATTTATACACTCCCGCACTGTCATACTTTAAGAGTATCATAGTCTGGTCGGTTGTCGACAGTGTCGTATCTGTATCTATCTTTCTCAGAGAAGGGCTTCTGCGCGAGTAAATCAATGAAATATACACACCTCCCAGGGTGTCCGTTTTTAACTGCAACCCATAACAATTGGATTTGTCCCCGATGATTTTCATCCAACGGAATGTACCATCGCAGCGAAAACTGGATATGGCTACATCTGTTCCGTCATTTCCTTTTTTGATATTGCCATCAATGTTGATATCACTTCCACTAGTGCAACCCACATACGAAAGTATATACACATTACCTTTCAGGTCGGTAGCCATATCTTCAACCCTGTCATCATAAAAACCGCCCGATGTATTAAAGGGTAATACACCACCTCCACGTTTGGCCCATTGCCAGCTTTGTGCATGTGCAATTGCTGTACCCAAAAAGGTGAATGCAGCTAACAGGTATAGTTTGTATTTCATAAGAGATTATTGTTAGATAAAATTAAAGCATTTTGTGTAAAAAACCTGCTCCACTATGGTGTGAAGCAGGTTTCAAAATCAGTCCTATTTAGCAATGCTTAACTTGCTATGCAGGAATACCTTGCCATCCTGACGAAGGATAACCTGATAAATTCCATTGCTTAGGTTTTCAAGATGAAGGATTGCTTTGCCATCCGGTTCAATAACATTTTCACTGATAATTCTCCGTCCGGTCATGTCAAACAATTCTATCGAGCGTTGGTTTGCTTTACCAGTAAAGGTATATTCCACACTCGCCAGATCCTGAGCCGGATTAGGAGCAATCAACAGCCTGGCTATTTCATTACTCACTATTGTGGCCTCTCTGCCATCATCCGTTCTTTTGGCGAGACTGTTATCGCAAGGGGGAACACTAAAAGTAATTATCCGCGTAACGATACAAACCCTTCCATCGGGATAAGTCACTTTCAGCACAAGTGTATCTGTTGAACCGCTAAATCCTGGTTTCGCTATAAAGCGGAATTTGGAAGGCACCGGAGGAGGGGGAAGTATTCCAGATCCGGGTATAATCAGCCCATTCTTTGCAGTCAAGGTATAGCTTGCTCCCGGAGGGGCGCTGATATTGAACAGGTTAACTTCAATGCTGTCGGTACACTTAAACGTTACAGGGTCTATGTAATGCCAAACCCTCAGCACGTTGAAGTCAATATCATTACTGCAATTTACATCCGGGCAATCGATGAAATTCACAAACATGGTTTCACTGGTATCTGTACAGGAGCCATTGCCCAAGGCAAGGTTATAAGTGCCGGAGCTGTTTAGGCTGTAATCAGGGACAGTGCCATAACCACTGACATCAGAGCTGCCATTTTTGATCCAATCCCATGAAATTGACAACCAATCCGGGTTAATTCCCTTCAATACATAAGGAGCAGATTGCAAACAAAGATCATAGCATCCCCTTGGGAATATCCAAAGATATTCCTGTGGCTGCTTGGGCACATAAACATCTTCGTGGTTAATGCAACCGAAAGTATCCGTGTACCAAACTCTGTAAGGACCACCTGTATAAGTAATTGTTGTATCGCCTGTAGTTCCATTGCTCCAATTGAATACCCCCGGAGCTGGTGCATAGGCTTCCAGTTTTACCTTATACAGGTCACAATCCAGAACGTTGTAGCTTGCGGATATAGAGCCGGGAGTACCGTGTACAGTAATGGTAATAGAATCCATATTATAGCAGGCGGGCAGACCAGAACCCATAGGATAGGCTGAAAGCGAAGTACAATAATATTTGTACACTCCGGGTGTACTTACTTCATCAGTAATCACATTCCCATACTTAGCACTCGTCCAGGTTGGTATCCTTTGCCAAGTATGAGAAACCGAAGTGTCGTCTTCGGGACCACCGGCATCCAGTGTAAAGGGTTGATTAATGCACTGGTCCTGATTTGCGGAAATAATTACTTT
>JBDHYE010000145.1:0-4928 GCA_039811245.1 Chitinophagaceae bacterium
TCAAGCACCTGCACGTCAAGCGTCTAAGTTTGCTGGTTTGCCCGATCAGGTGATTGCCACTACCGTAAATAAAGTATGTGCCAGTGGCATGAAGGCTGTGATGCAAGCAGCACAAAGCATCTTATTAGGCGATGCTGATGTGATAGTAGCAGGAGGAATGGAGAGTATGAGCAATGTGCCTTTTTATAATCCTAACTTACGTTGGGGTTCTAAGTATGGTCACGTTACTTTAATAGATGGTTTGGCTAAAGATGGCCTTACTGATGTGTATCATAATTACCCAATGGGTAATGCAGCAGAACTCTGTGCTAAAGAAAAAAATATTAGTAGAGAAGCACAAGATGCTTTTGCTATTGAAAGCTATAAAAGAAGCCAAGCTTCGGTATCAGAAGGGGTTTTCGATACAGAAATTGTTCCGATAAGTATCCCACAAAGATCTGGAGAGCCTAAACTTTTTGCAAAAGATGAAGAGCCTTTTAATGTAAAATTTGATAAAATACCTTCTTTAAAATCAGCCTTTATCAAAGATGGTAGTGTTACTGCGGCTAATGCTTCTACAATGAATGACGGTGCTTCTGCATTAATCTTAATGAGTGCCGAAAAAGCAGCAAGTCTTAATCTGAAACCAATTGCTAAAATAAAAGCCTATGCCGATGCAGAGCAAGCTCCAGAATGGTTTACCACAAGTCCGTCTGTAGCAGTACCCAAAGCAGTAGCTAAAGCAGGTTTAAAAATGGAAGATATACAGTATTTCGAACTTAATGAAGCTTTTAGTGTTGTGGGTTTGGTGAATTGTCAAATTATGAATATCGCTCCAGATAAAGTAAATGTGTTTGGAGGTGCGGTATCTTTAGGGCACCCCTTAGGTAATAGCGGAGCAAGAATACTTGTAACGCTTATAAACGTACTACAAAAGAAAGCAGCTAAATATGGTGCCGCAGGTATTTGTAACGGTGGCGGTGGCGCCAGCGCAGTTGTGTTAGAGTGTTTGTAGGATTTTCTAACTCACATGAACTACAATATTGAAATATTAAATCAATTCCCTTTGGTAGTATTTTTGCCAAAGGGAATTATTTTTCATTTACCTTAGCGTAATACTATGCATACTTTCCAGCAGCTTGTACAAGAATTTGAAACACAGATAACAACGCGAAATGTTTTTCCAGAAAGGCCCAATAATCTTTATGAACCTTGCCGCTATTTAATAGCATTAAAAGGAAAAAGAGTGCGTCCTGTAGCCTGCTTAATGGCAGCAGAACTTTTTGCACCAATACCCTCTTGTACTTGGGATGCTGCCATAGCCATAGAATTATTTCATAATTTCACACTTATCCATGACGATATTATGGATAAAGCACCTTTGCGGAGGGGTTTCCCTACCATACACGCTAAGTATGGCTTAACCGCAGGGATATTGGGCGGCGATGCGATGAGTATTTTTGCCTATCAATCACTTTCAAACGTTGAAAATAACTTTAGAAAAGTACTGAACCTCTTTAACAAAACAGCTATCGAAGTATGTGAAGGCCAGCAAATGGATATGGATTTTGAAAATAGAACGAATGTTACTATTGAAGAATACATTGAAATGATACAACTTAAAACATCGGTGCTGCTTGCAGCAAGTATGGAGATAGGCGCTCTAACGGCATTTGCCCCTGAAGAGGACTGTAAATGGATTTATGAATTTGGTAAAAACTTAGGTATCGCATTTCAATTACAAGACGACTATTTAGACAGTTTTGGCAATACCGAAAAAATTGGAAAACAAATAGGAGGGGATATTTTAGCCAACAAAAAAACTTATCTGTATCTTCATGCCTTACAAAATGCTAACAGCGTTCAAAAAGAGCAATTGGCACAATGGCTTCAAAAAGAAGATTATGTAGCTCAAGATAAAATAAATGCTATCAAAGAAATTTTTACTCATACACACGCCGACCAAGCTTGCCGTGAAGCCGTAAACCATTACTCTCAAAAATCTTTTGAAAGTTTGATGCAGCTGAATGTTCCTGAGCCTAAAAAAGAGCCCTTAATGCTTTTGGCAAAAGAATTACTTAATAGAGAACAATAAAAGCGCTCCCAATGGCAGCATTGCAAATACAAAAATATTGGAAAGGATTGTGTCATTATTTTTTCCCAGACTTGTGTTTGTCTTGTCAAAAACCATTGATTGCCCAAGAATCGTTTTTATGTTTAGAATGTTTGTACAACATTCCTAAAGTAGCTACAGTAAATGGAGTACAAGCATTAAGCCAAGAAAGGATAAACGGAATCTTTCAATGTCAACATATTTTTTGTTATGCTTATTTTGAAGAAAAGGCTTTAGTGCAAAAAATTATTCATCAGATCAAATATCAATCTCAAGAGGCATTAGCCCTATTTATGGGTAAACAAATGGCCTATGCCTTGCAAAATCAAGACTGGATAAAAACGATAGAGGCTGTAGTACCAGTACCGATACACCCCCATAAAGAAAAAATGCGTGGTTATAATCAAAGTGCTCTTTTGGCAAAAAGTATTGCAACAGTGCTTCAGCTACCATTAGTTGAAAATGTATTAATTAAAGCCAAAGAAAACGAAAGCCAAACCCATAAAAGCAGAGTAGAAAGGGCTTTGAACTTGCAAGAGACTTTCCAAGTGCAGCATCAGCATCGTTTAGAAAATAAGCATCTGTTATTGGTAGATGATGTGTTGACCACTGGAGCGACATTGACGGCTTGCGCACATCAGTTATCGCTTATACAAGGGGTAAAAATTAGTGCATGTAACTTAGCGCTTGTCTTATAGTAAATAGCACAGAACAGGATTTTCTTATTTAGAAATAAGAAAATATTAATACTATTAGATAAGCTTATCTTGTTATTTCAACAAAGTGGAGATACTCAAACGTATGTGCTGCTTTATGATTTCTAAGATGGTCTTTATCGGCTTTAAAGCGGTTATATTGTTGCGTAAAGAGTTGATAGTTTCCGCGATTTTGCATGATGGATTTTATGGCACTACTATCCATTAGTCCTTCGTTATTATAAGACAAAAAGATATAACGCGCATGGGCATTATTTATTAAGCTTTCAAAAGCATTAAGCACTTTATTGCTTTTTGAATAATCCGATTTTTGATTTTCATAATTTCTTAAACCCGTTTTACCTTTTATGTTTGGTGCATCGTATAAGCTAATGGTTTCAAGCAGATGATAATTTGGGGCATATTGTCTTTTGTTATAGGGAGGGTCAAGGTATAAAATATCACAAGAAATATTTTTGATGAGCGCATTACTATCACCCCAAAACACATGCTGTGCTTCATTGCTACAAAAAAGTTGCGCAGGAAGCAGCATAAATTTTTTCTGAGCAGCAGGTTTTAACTGTTTTAAATAAGCACCATAAACAGAGGCAGTATTTGCTACCTTGTCAATACTTTCTATTAAGGAGGCTAATAAAAAGTAATATTCATCTTCATTAATTTGTGCATCAATATACCATTGTTCAATTTGTGTTCTTACCGCATCGCACATGGCTGCGTTATCATCGGAGAAATACATTCTTTGTTCTGCATCATTGGCTGTGCCAGCGGCGCTATAATGCCTATAGATAAAGCCTTCTAAGGGTTTTAATTTAGAAAGATAATTGCAGATCCATTCCATACGGGCAGGAGGGTCTATTGTTTTTAATGCAGGGATTAGGCTGCATAAAGCATCAAATTTTAAGGGTTTTGTATTGCCAATATAATGCCGATTGAGCACATAGCTATAATGCTGTAAATCGTTTGCGATAACTTGAAATCCTTTTTCTTTAAAATACCTACCTACAACACCCGTGCCCGCAAAAAGGTCACAAAATACCTTACAATTTTTATCAATTACCGAATGAATAGATGTATCTAAAAAGGGAAGTAATGAATATTTGCTGCCTATATAATTCATGTCATCAGTTAAGCTCTTGTAGGTGGTCTAGCTTTGTTTTATTTGCTGTACAAAGTAACAATAATTAGACACTAAAAAGGATAATATTTTTTAAGATAGAATGGAATAGAAACAAAAGAAGGAAGCAATAATACGTTATGCCTCCTTCTCTATTTTTAACGTTGAATGTTTAACCAATGGCTTGTTCAAGGTCTGCTATAAGGTCTTCTACAGCCTCAATCCCTACGCTTAAGCGGATAAGTGAGTCGCTTAAACCTCTTGCTACGCGGTCTTCTTGGGGTATAGAAGCATGGGTCATAGTAGCAGGGTGCCCAATTAATGATTCTACACCACCTAAAGATTCTGCTAATGCAAAAAGTTCTGTTTTTTCAAGCACATTTAATGCCGCTTCAATACAGTCGTCTTTTAGAGTGAAAGAGATCATTCCACCAAAGGCTCGCATCTGTTTACGTGCGATATCATGATTGGGGTGGTCTTCAAAGCCACACCAATTTACTTTTGCTACTTTAGGGTGTTGGCGTAGCCATTGCGCTATTTTAGCGCCGTTCTCACAATGTCGTTCCATTCTTACATGGAGCGTTTTGATTCCTCTTAAGATAAGAAAACAATCTTGTGGTCCGGGTACAGCACCACAGCTATTTTGGATAAAACGAAGTTGTTCTTCTAAGCCGGCATCATTCATTATGAGTGCTCCGTGTACTACATCAGAGTGGCCTCCTAGGTATTTAGTAGCAGAGTGTAATACGATATCGGCACCCCAGTCTAATGGGTTTTGAAGGTAAGGCGATGCGAAGGTATTATCTACCACAAGGAGCAGTTGATGTGCTTTGGCAATTTTGGCAGCCCCTTCAATATCAATAATGTTTAATAAAGGGTTGGTAGGCGTTTCTACCCAAATCATCTTCGTTTTAGCAGTGATATGTGTTGTGATATGTTCTATTTGATGCATATCAACAAAATGAAAAACGATACCATATTTAGCAAAAACTTTTGTAAAGATTCT
>JBDHYE010000146.1:0-4922 GCA_039811245.1 Chitinophagaceae bacterium
AATTGGTAGTAAACACTAAAGGTAAGGACAAAGAATGGGATAAAAGTTTTGCAACAGAAAACCCTGCTTGGGATACTAAAATACCCGTTGTAGTATTAATTAATAGTTCATCGGCTTCGGCATCTGAGATTGTATCAGGCACACTACAAGATTTAGACCGAGCTGTAGTCATCGGTAGTAAATCCTTTGGTAAAGGTTTAGTACAAACCACAAGGCCTATTGGATTTAATGCCCGATTAAAATTAACCACTGCTAAATATTATACCCCTAGTGGGCGTTGTATTCAGGCTATAGACTATAGCCATAGAAATAAAGAAGGTGTGGCAGAAAAGTATGCCGACTCTTCAATTGAAAGTTTTAAAACCAAAAATGGTCGCTTAGTAAAAAGTGGTGGTGGTGTAACTCCAGACATCATAGTTCAAGAAGAAAAAATGAGCCCAATAGGTATTGCTATTTTTAATAAAAATTTATTTTTTAATTATGCTACACAATATGTCAAAGCACATAAAAGCATTGGTAGTCCGCAGAGTTTTAGCTTAAGCGATAATGAATTTGCAGATTTTACTACTTGGCTTTCTAATAAAGATTATGCATATAAAACAAAGACTGAAATCTTTTTTGACTCATTAAATAATGCAGCCCAAGAAGATAAATTTTATACTGCTGCAAAAAGTGAATTGGCTGCTTTAAAAACAAAATTACAACACGACAAAAAACAAGATTTATCTAAAAACAAAACAGAAATAAAAACCATTTTAGAAAATGAAATCGTATCCAGATATTATTTTCAAAAAGGCAGAATCTTACAGTCTATAAAGGTGGATAGTACGATTTCTAAAGCCATTGAGACATTACAGAGTAGTAATACAGTAAATAGTATTTTAAAAAATAAAAACTAACAATAGGATATGAATGCTGCGCATAGCATAGCCCCTTTTACAGTTACGTATCCCAATGGCAGTACCCGTTTTGTTTTTTCTGAAAGTGTAGCACTTCCTACATTTTTAGAAGCCAAGCAAGATATTATATTACTAGTTGATCAAAATATATTAGCACTATATAGCGCTAATTTTAAGGCATACCCTGTCATTAAAGTACCCGCTAATGAAGACGAAAAAAGTTTTGAAACTATACTGGATTTAAGC
This sequence comes from Chitinophagaceae bacterium, assembly GCA_039811245.1. Taxonomy (GTDB): domain Bacteria; phylum Bacteroidota; class Bacteroidia; order Chitinophagales; family Chitinophagaceae; genus Rurimicrobium. The sequence continues at coordinate 1,146 of JBDHYE010000146.1, forward strand.
CAGCAACTTTTAAAACTAAAAGCAAATCGGAATAGTTTTTTGGTAGGCATAGGCGGTGGACTTTGTTGTGATATGGTTGGTTTTTTAGCAAGTATCTATATGCGTGGCATATCCTTTGCGCTAATCCCCACAAGCCTTTTGGCGATGTGCGATGCGGCCATAGGTGGCAAGAACGGCATCAATATCTCCACTGCAAAAAATATTTTAGGCTGTATGCAACAGCCGGAATTTATTAGTATTCAAACAGGTTACTTAAACAGTCTAGCCGCTACAGAATGGAGTAATGCATTTGCAGAGATTATTAAGTATGCAGCAATTATGGATAGTGCATTGTGGCAACAATTAAAAGAAAATACCCTAGACAATTTTATGCAGAATAATGCATTGTGCACAACTGTAATTGCCAAATGTATTCAACACAAAAACAGTATCGTATTACAAGACCCAACAGAAAAACACGAACGTAAGAAACTTAATTTTGGTCATACTTTAGGGCATGCATTTGAAAGGAACTATGCATTGGCACACGGTCAAGCTGTAGCATTAGGAATGATTGTTGCCTGTATCTTATCAGAAAAACATAGTCAATTAAACCCCTCAATTCAACAAGAGTTATGCTTATTGCTCAAACGCTATAAATTGCCTACTCATTTAAATTTTGATTTAAATCAAGTAATAACATTATTAGAAAAGGACAAGAAGAGAAAAGATGCAGTGCATTTAGATTTTATCTTATTAGACCAAGTAGGCAAAGCAAGCATTAAAAGTCTAACATTTCAAGATATCATAGAAGGTTTACAAATATTCAAAAATGCATGTAACTATTAGAGCACATAAAGTAATAGGAGCAATATCTATACCTGCATCTAAGAGTTATAGCCAAAGAGCCTTAGTAGCAGCGCTTTTGCATAATGGTACAAGTATCATTAAAAATATAGGCACTTCTAATGATGAAAAAACAGTACTAGAAATCATCCAACAACTTGGTGCACAAATAACAAAATCGGGTAATGAATATCATATCATATCAAATGGTGAATTAAAACCTTCCAGCACTATTTCATGTAATGAGAGTGGTCTTGCTACAAGATTAATTAGTCCTATTCTAGCCCTAAGCAGTCAAGAATATTGTATTTGTGCAAGTGGTTCTTTACAACACCGTAAGATGCTCTATTTGAATGAATTTTTTGATGCCATTGGGGTACAGTTTACAAGTCAAAATGAGCAATTGCCATTTAAGATTAAAGGTCCTATTCAAGTAGGGAATCGTCTCACAATCACACGTGTGGATAGTTCTCAAATTTTAAGTGGTTTACTTTTTGCACTGAGCGCTTTAAATAGAACCCAAGCTATTGTATTAGAAGTACAGCAAGACATACCAAGTTTTCCATACATAGCAATGAGCATAGACGTATTGGCTCATTTTGGTAAGAAAATAAACATCTTTACAAAACAACAATTTGAAATTGCACCTAGCACACCATTAATAAAGTCTACGATTGAATATACAGTAGAAGCAGATTGGAGCAGTGCTGCTTATTGGATAGCTGCTGCCTGCATACAAGGAGCGATACAGTTAAAAGGTTTAAACCCTAACAGCTTACAAGCAGATAAAAAAATGTTAGAAATAGCCCAACAAATTGGAGCTACAATATATTGGCAACAAGATGTACTTATGATAGAAAGCAATCTCTTAAAATGTTTTGAAAGCAACCTAGAACATTGCCCTGACTTGTTTCCTATATTGGCAATATTAGCTGCTTGTTGTGAAGGAAAAAGTACCTTATATGGTACACATAGATTAAGTAATAAAGAAAGTGCTAGAGCAGATGAAATATCAAAATTGCTTCATCTCCTTAAGGTGCCTCATTTATTAGAAAATAATAGTTTAGAAATATGGGGACTTCCACATTTTCCAAACATTCAATATAACTGCCCCAACGACCATAGAATGGCTATGGCTGCTGCATTGTGTAGTTTAAGAACAGACGGCGCTATTGAGATTATGAACGCAGAATGTGTAGATAAATCATATCCTGAATTTTGGCAACACCTTCAAGCATATTGCACAGAATAAGTTAACATTATACTTCATTGGCAATAACGTATTGCATAACAAATTACAATACTGCAAATACACTTTTATTTAAGCGCTCAATATATTTCAAGCTTTTAGCTTGGGGAGTATAAATAATAGACTTCCCATTTTTATAGGTTACTATTTGCCAATTACCATTTTTAAAACCCTCATATAAATAAGGTAAGGGCATTAAAAGCTCAAAACGGTTCACATAGCGATTCTTTTTGTGCTCACTAAACATATGCTTACAAGTAGTAGAATATAATACCTTGCCTGCTGATACGATTTGAGCACTATCTAATGCTTTTACCACTTCTGATTCATAGATAGAAAATTTCAAACTAGCAGTGTCTTCTTCTATTTTGAAATGTTTAAAAGTAATATCAACATCTAAACTATTTTGAGTGCTTGAAAAACCTAATGGTTTAATATAATAAACCATGTATTTACCCACTCCATAACTTACATATAAGTTCTTACCCGCCTTAACAGCGCCTGGCTTAATGGTTAAACAGCTAAAAAATATAAGACTAAAAAGACTTATACCTATTTTTGAAAGACGATTTTTTAAGCGCATTATTTATTTCTTTTTGGGTTGAATTATTCTATTTTTAATTTTCTCTTCTGCAAATACAGTATTGTACAAACTACTATCGGTGCTCATTCCGCAAACATAAATTAGCGATTCTTCTCCTATTTGTGTTATGTATTCTGTGATATAAACACTGTCCACTTTAATCTGTCGATAGGCATTATGTTTATTTCCATTTTGCTGGTAAGTAGTAGCACCTTTTAGTTTTTGAAGTCTTAATTTATATAGCTTTTCAACATTGGTATGAAAGGGCACACCTAAGTATAACCGATAGTTTTCGCCTTGTAATATACGGTAAAGAGGAAGCTGAACACGCTCCATATTATTACACAACTTTTGGTAAGGTGCTTGAGCCAAAGAGTCTAAATCTACTTGTGTTTCGTTACTGTCTATTTTAAAAATATATTTATTAAATAGAGGAAGTTGATTGGGCGCTGTTTTATTTTCACAAGCGATAAACGAGCAAAAGATTACAAGTATCCCAATAAAATTTAGAAGTGATTTCATAGGTGCAAAGTAATAAAAAAATAAGGTGTAGTTATAAAAAACTACACCTTATAAATTTTAGTAATTGAAGAATTATTCTCCAGTTACGATTGTTTCATAAGTAACAACTAAGTTAAGAATGTTTGTGTTTTTGATATCTACAGTAGAGATCTTAGTGATACCACCATTTTTAGCTGCTTGACGGATAGAAGCATCTTGGTCAAAGAATAAAAATCCTAAATAACCTACAGCTTTAGCGCGACCAACTTTGTTACCTACTGTATTGCTAGTAGCATTTACAGGAAGAGTTAAAGAACAGCTTGACATCAAAGCAACAACAGCTGCTAAAAGAGCAATTTTTGTTTTTTTCATAAAAAAAGTTTGTTTTAAAAGGCCCTACTCATTTGGCTTTTCGGATTCGCCCCGTTGATTAAAGTGGTTTCTGGTCTCCACCTTTTGTTTCAAAATTAGCGCAAATTTATTTTTTTAAAACATTTCTTCCAAATATATTTTATAAAATGTTTTAATTAAATAACAATCGATAAACATCTTCTACCTTATGCGCGTGTTGGATTTTAATACTTGTATTAAGGTTTTTGGTACTTTTTGCATTGGCTTC
>JBDHYE010000147.1:0-4921 GCA_039811245.1 Chitinophagaceae bacterium
TTGTGTTTGAAACTGTTTATCTTTTTGCAACCATACTCTTAAGGGTGCACCAAAACCTGTTTTTGGGCGTTGTATAAGTTCTTTAGGTAAATATTTTTGTGCTACTTTCTTTAAAATATATTTTGTATGCCATTGCTTCATCTTGAGTTTTGGAGGCATCTGTGCTACCAATTGCACTAAGTCTGCATCTAGGTAGGGTACTCTGATTTCTACACCATAGGCCATTCCCATTTTATCTAAATAATTAAGGTTATGGCAGCTTAGAAAGCTTTGCTGTTCTATGTGTAAGAGTTGTGTGATAGGGTCTTTAATGTGTGCTATTTCTTGTAGCAGTGCGTCAAAATATTGTTCTATACTGTCCAGCCGGATATGTTGTTGGTAAGCTTCAGTAAAACAATTATAGGCTTTATGAGTAGCTGTCCAATAAAAGCTTTGATACATTTGTTGCTTTAAAGGTGCTGTTAAAGCAGTAGCCCATTTCTGTGCTCTACGTGTATTGGGGTTTTGAGGTAATGCTTGTATGATGCGTTGTGCTAAACGTTGAATACTTTTAGGTAAATAGTGAGCATAAGCATAAAAATATAATGCCTGATGCCTACGATAACCTGTAAAAATATCATCAGCAGCAGCACCCCCTAATAATACGGGTATGCCCATTGATTGGGCTTTTTGGGCTATTTGACCAACAAAAATGGGAGCTACATCAGATTGCAATTCTTCTAACTGTACTACCATTTGATCTATTTGATCTAGAATAGCACTATTGGCTGTAATACATTCTAAAGCAATGCCCCATTGCTTAGCTAATCGTTGTGCATAAACTGCATCATCTTTAAACCCTTCTTTACTAAAATCTTTCCCCGTACTGATACAATAGCTCTGAATTCTTTCTTTCCCTAAATATTCTTGTGCTAATGCTACTATTAAACTCGAGTCTATTCCACCAGATAAAAAGAAGCCTAAAGGTCTATCTGCAATAAGTTGTCTTTTTACAGCACGTTTTAAATGTGTTTCTAGTGCTTCTTGCCATTGAGTGCTGCTTTGTTTAGGATACGGTTCTATAAATGGTGTAACATACCAAGCTTTTTCTTGATAACTGTTAACATCATTTAAGGAGACTTCAATATAATGCCCAGGCTTTAATTTTTTTATATTCTGGTAAGCTGTTGCTGTGCCGGGTGTCCATAAGAGCACCATATTTTGATAGAATGCCTCCGTATTTAATTCTTGTTTTTGAGGACTTAAATAACGTATGCTTCGGATTTCTGATGCAAAATATAAACACTCTCCATAGTGGCTATAATACAGGGGTTTCACTCCAAAAGCATCTCTTACCACCAACAATTTTTGATTTTTTAAATCTAAAAATGTAAAGGCAAAAATGCCATTTAACTCTTTAAGGAAAGGCAATCCATATTCTATTAAACCATATAAAAGTGTTTCGGTATCGCTCTTACTTTTAAATACAATTCCTTTTTGTTCTAATCTTGATCTAAGCTCTAAATGGTTATAAAGTTCACCATTATAGCTCAATACATATTGCCCATCGGCAGCAACCATAGGTTGTGCTGCCAGATGGCTAGTATCTTGAATTGCTAACCGTCTATGTCCTAAAAAATGTCTTTCATATTGATACAGCCCATGCGCATCTGGTCCTCTATGGGTCATCAGGTTTAATGCATGAGCTACCTGCTGTGCCTCACCATTAAAATTTAATACAGCTAAGATTCCACACATAAAAATTACTCTTGGTTTTTGAGAGTGTAGTAAGTAGATGCAAGAGTTTTGTTGCTCTTGACTGAGGGCTGTCAAATGTTTTTAATTGCTGCTTGCCTTTTTCAATTAATTGTTCTTGCATATCAGGATTCGTAATTAGCAATTTTATTTTTTCAAACATATCCTCAACATTATATGGGTCAAAATATAACGCAGCTTGACCGCATAGTGTTGTGTTAAATTCTAATTGGGCGCATAATATGGGCAGTCCTATATACATAGCCTCAGTAAGCGTAGCAGAAAATGTTTCAAGTAAAGAGGGCATAAAGAGCGCATCGGCTTGATGGTAGATTTGATGTAAATGAGTATGGTTTTGAAATCCAATATTTTCTACATAAACACTTGAGCAAGTTTTAAACAATTGTTGGAAAATTTCTTCCTCTAAGCTCAATCTAAATTTTACCTGAATCTTTGCTTCTTGCAATTTGAGAATAAGTTTAGCTAAACGTTCAAAATTTTTATGCGCATAATAGGCACTTGGATAGACTAAAGTAAAGACTTCTTTAGCTGCCTGAAATGTTCTTGGTTTTAAGTTAGAGTCATAGGTATTGCTTATCACATGAATTTGCTCTATGGGTATAGTGGCGGCATTAGCTAAGGCTTTTTGTGCGCTGATTGTTTCTACCCAATATAGTTGTGCTTCTGCTTTTAACTGCCTTAAAATAAGTTTACGATTTAGCTTATAGTTTATTGTTCGAATAATTTTTTTCTTATGCAATTCTTGTATTATAGTAGCATCGTTAAATAAATAGAAGCCATTAGCGAAACCTACAAGGTGTGCTACTTTGGGTTTCCAAAATGCAGGACCGAATACGGTGAATACTGCACTGACACAGTTTTGCTTAACGATATGATCTGCCCAATGCTTAAATTTATTTAAGTTTATTGGGTTTTTATTGGCTTTATAATTAAGTGTATAAAATGTAAAATGCTCAGGCCATTCAATATGTTGTAAATGTGCATTACATTTTTGAGAACAAAGGATATGATATTGATGATCTTTAGTCTTGCTCCATTCACGTAGTAGGCTGGCTGCCACTTGTAGGCCTCCTCCACTTTGTAAATTAGATAAATTAATCAGCAATACCATAACATGAATAAAAGGCTAAATTAATAAAGCTTTTACATAATTTCTGTCTTATTGTTCTACAGTATATTGTTTTATTATTTTATTTATAAAATACAGCATTATCCCAAGAAGCCCCTAATTTTGCTTTCTTATGAAATGTATTGCTTTAATTCCTGCACGTATAGGGGCTACTCGTTTTCCTAATAAATTATTAGCACGCATCAAAGGTAAATCGGTGATCCGTCGTACTTATGAGTCGGCACTGGCTACCGGACTATTTCAACAAGTAATTGTAGTGAGTGATAGTGATGAAATTATTCAAGAAATCCACTCTTGTGGTGGGCAGACTTTTAAAAGCACAAAAGTATATGACAGTGGTACCGATAGGATAGCAGAAGTAGCCTTAACACTCGATGCCGACATTATTGTAAATGTACAAGGCGATGAGCCCTTTGTTCAGAAAGAGCCACTCGAAGCATTAATAGCTCTTTTTAATACATCTAACCCTAAACCCGAAGTAGCCTCTTTAGTACAACAGCTGCACGATGATAGTTTAATTCAAGACCCTAATTTTGTAAAAGTTGCTTTAGATAAAAATAATAATGCTTTGTTTTTCTCTCGAAGCGTTTTGCCTTATGCTAGAGATAAAAGTATTTCAATCCCCTATTATGAACATATCGGCGTGTATGCCTTTACCCCTCAAGCATTGCATCAGTTTACCCAATGGGAGCAAGGCATTTTAGAACGTGCTGAAAAAATTGAATGTTTACGTTTTTTAGAAAATGGAATGCCTATCAAAATGGCAATAAGTCAATATATGGGTGTAGAAATTGATAGCCCCGAAGATATTGAAAGAGCAGAACTATTCATGGAAAAAAATAACTTGAAATAATTATAAAAAATCAAAATGAAATTTAGAAATTTTAAAATGGTGGATTATGTGGTCTATGGTAGAGGCTGCTTTAACCAATTAGATGAAATCTTAACACCGAAGCGTCAAAAAGACCAACCCATGGTTTTTTTGCTTGATCATCATTTCGAAAATAATACAGCGTTTAAAGCGCGTATCCCGCTTCACCAAGGCGATGAACTTATAATAGCTAATGTAAGTCAAGAACCTAAAACATCTTATGTTGATGAAATAAGTCAATATTTAAAACAAAAATATCCTGCTGTTGCCGGGATAATAGGTATAGGTGGTGGCTCTACAATGGATCTTGCTAAAGCGGTTGCCATTATGATGACAAACGATGGTTTGGCTCAAGAGTATCAGGGCTATGATTTAGTTAAAAATAAAGCTGTTTATAAGGTAGGTATCCCTACACTTTCTGGTACAGGTGCAGAAGTATCGCGTACTTGTGTGTTAACAGGACCAACAAAAAAACTGGGTATGAACTCAGATTTTACCCCTTTTGATCAAATCGTATTAGACCCTGAATTGATTCATGGGGTACCTAAAAATCAAAATTTCTATACTGGAATGGATTGTTATATCCACTGTATCGAATCTCTTGACGGTACATTTTTAAATACCTTTAGTCAGTCTTATGGCGAAAAAGCTTTAGAATTATGCAATGATATTTACCTCAATAAAACCACTTGGGACGAAGAAAGTGATGATAAACTAATGATGGCTTCATACGCCGGCGGTATGAGTATTGCCTACTCTCAAGTAGGAGTGGCTCATGCAGTAAGTTATGGTTTGTCTTATTTGTTAGGCACAAAACACGGTATTGGTAATTGTATTGTTTTTGACCACTTAGAGCAATATTACCCTAAAGGGGTTGCTGCATTTAAAAAAATGGTTGAAAAACATGAAATCGAAATCCCTAAAGGTATTTGCGCCAATCTAAGCGATACAGATTTTAATAAAATGATAGATGTGTCTTTAGGAATGAAATTATTGTGGGAAAATGCACTTGGTCCTAATTGGGAAGATAAAATCAACCCTAAGGTACTTAGAAAATTATATGAACGGTTTTAATTAATTGGCACAATAGGAAAAGTAAAATAATTTGGGTGAATTAGCTTATAGTGCATAAAGTTTTATGGAATATCATATTTATAGAAAAATGT
>JBDHYE010000148.1:0-4905 GCA_039811245.1 Chitinophagaceae bacterium
TTGTTTGCATCAAAAAGTCAAACACCATACTCTGAATGGTAAGTCGTTGATAAGGGAAAGGATTGGCAAACGAGTTTATTTCGACAATAAGTTTATTGTTAGCATTGTCTTTTTCCGTTGGAATGTATTCAAAAACAGATTTTCTGAATCTTGAACCTTTACTTGTTACACCGTCTAATTGCAACTCTTTTAAATCGGGTGTAATTTCTTTTTCAATTGTGCGGATGATGGTTTTGATTTCATTACCTGTTTTACCCTTGTCGTTGATGATGGCAATATCTACATCTTCAGAAAATCGCTCTATCAGATTGTATCCTTTTGATAACGATGTTCCTCCTTTGAAAACAGATTCATCAATATATTTACTTTTTGCCAAACGGCTTAACACCAATGTTATCCAATAATCTTTTTCTACAAATTCCAACTTAATATCCAAGTGCTGTGATGCAGCTCTCAGTGTTTGCGTAAATAGTTTTATGTCGTGGTGCAGTTTCATATTATGTTCCATTTTTCGGTGGTGGATAACGCTTTCGCTGCACCTATTAGTTTATACTTGGTAATGGGGTTCAATGACTTAAAAAGTGGTTCTGTTGCTCTGGTCTGTTGCAATTGCTCTAACAGAGCACCCAATAAAGCCCTAGTAGCAGGTGGATATTTTAAAGCCAAGCGAACTAAGATATTGATTTCTTTGTCCGAAAAGTCTTTGATAATGGCTAAAAACCGCTTACATGATGCTTCTATACTGGCATCTGGTATTTTTTTTATGTAGCGAATAGCATCCAGAATCTGCAACAAAGGAATGTTCTCTTTGGTGATGGTGTTTTTTTGTTTTACAAAAGCAATGGTATAGCGTTCTCTTTTAAAATTAGGGCGAACTTGATTCTTTCCAATTTGTATGGTATTGCTTACCTGTGTGGTTAAGCCCAACTGGTTGTATATGCTGTAACCTGTGAGATAACCTGTTATTTTTCCGTTTTCTTCCAATAGGTCTTTTACTACTTGTGCCTGATTGGGTTGAAGGTTTCCAAATGGCGTATTTTCCGGTTTGTAGTATTTGCCTTTGGATAGTTTGGCAATTTTGCCCGAAGCCACCATACGGTTCAGGGCTTTTATTACTGCTTCTTTTTGGTTCACCTCAGTAGTAAAGTCGGCATAGGTGAATACATAGCCCTTGGGCAGCCTGTCTATGGTAAATGCTATGTATTCAGCTGTTTTCATTCTTTTTATTGTAGTACAAAGATAATTGATTTGTCCAGTTTATTAGCAAAAAAACTGGACATTTTGAAAATTGACTGGGGTGTAGTAACTTCGTAACTCAAGTTACGAAGTTACTACACCCCAACGCTACGATATTTTGGATAAATAACACATAACCTTATTCAGTAATTTCCTTTAAAAAATTTATCATCATCCCATTTTGTTGGATTATTAATGATATAATTCGAAATCGTTTGATAGGATTGTTCATTTCGGATGATGTGTTCGTAATAATTGCGTTGCCAGATTTTAAAATCTAAGGAAATAATTTTTTCCGTTGGGGCTTCCGTTGGGGCTTCCGTTGGGGCGAATTGCAATTCGCCCGTACTGCCATCCTTTTGGGATTCGCTCATAATATTTCCCTTCCCCAATTCTATTTTATCTTTTATTTTCTTAATTGTGGCGATTTTAAATCCTCTGATTATGGATCCGATGGTTTGGGATGGTGATTTGAATTCCGTTGGGGCTTCCGTTGGGGCGAATTGCAATTCGCCCCTATTATTTCCATTCTCCAATTCGCCCCTATTATTTCCATTCTCCAATTCGCCCCTATTATTTCCATTCTCCAATTCGCCCCTATTATTTCCCTTCTCCAATTCGCCCCTATTATTTCCCTTCTCCAATTCGCCCCTATTATTTCCATTCTCTAATTTGCCCCTAATATTTCCCTTCTCTAATTCAATTTTTTTTAATTTTCTTTTATCTGATTCGCTCAAATCTAATAATTCTTTTTTATCTGATTCTTCCGTTGGGGCCTCCGTTGGGGCTTCCGTTGGGGCGAATTGCAATTCGCCCGTACTGCCATTCTTCTCTAATTCGCCCCTTATATCGTCCGAATTTGATTTTTTAAATATGATTTCAATGATGCAGTGAATATGATTAGGCATAATAATAAATTCGTGGATTTTGCAATTATCTCGGATTTTTTCTGTGGCTTGCCATTCTTCTTGGGCTATTTTCCCATATTCATTCAATATCATTTCCTCATTCACGACATTCCCAAACAAACAGGCCCTATCTTGGCAACATATCGTTATAAAATACAATCCTGCCTGTGCATAATCGTATCCTTTTAATCGGATAGACCTGCGGTGATGTTTATGTGGATTGTATTGATTCATTTTTGTTTTCTTTTTTTGTTGGGTAAAAAACATTTTCCCTTTTCGCTACCTCGCCATTTTTGAGAGCAACAAGGCTTTGAGTTCGGTGAGTTTTTGGGTTTGTCTTGTATAATTTTCTTTATTGTCAATTATGGTTTTCAATATTGAAGAGTTTAACTTGTTGTCATCAGGAATAGGAATTTCAATTTTCTCAATAAAATCTTTGCTCAAATTTTCTTGTGCTCCACCAATTGCTTGAGAGGCAATGAACTTTTGATTGTGCAATAAATGATAGTAGAGGAAAGCCGCTTGCATTGGATTCCTGCATATCATACCACAACAAGCTTGATTTGTAGTTGCTTCAAATTTTAATATTCCAATTTCACCAGCATTTACTCCATACATTGACATCAAAACTGTATCTTTTGGGAGAAGCTTTGCAGAACTATTTTTCAAACCTTTTTCAGAAATGTATTCTTCTGCTTGAATTAAAATGTTGTTTTTGATTTCACTTGTTTTTATCCAAGGTATATCATTACTGTTCCAGTAGCTGTTTTCAGTTCTTGAAGGTGTTCCACCAGATTTCATATCAGTACAAAAATTTTTAACAGTAGTCCAAGTCCAAGATTCTGAATATTTCTCAAACCACTCCCTATAAATCGCCTGTGCGGTTTCTTCTAACTTTTGGATGAGTTTTTGGTTGAGTGCTATGCGGTTTTGGATGGTATTGTATTCTTTTACGATTTCTCGTTGTTTGTCTATGTGGGGGATGGGGAGTTGCATATCCTCAAATGCCTGCCAAGCCAAACCACCTCTTACACCTCCAACAGCGTGAAAACAAGCTTCACGGTCAAATTCTGTCCTTTCAAACCACATCATCAAATATTCGGGCAAAAGTTCTTGTTCGTCTTTTACTTCAAATATTGGATAGGCTTGAGAAATAATAGCTTCATCTAATTCTTTTAACAACGCAACAGGCATTTTTTTATCACGCCTTACCTGCATTGTGCTACAAGCAAATTGATTTTTACGAATGATTTTATAGTTTTCCATGTCTGTTCCAATAATGTTGGCAACAGAAGGAATGAATTGCTTTGAAATACTTAAACCCAAAAGTTGTTGTACTTGCAAGCCTTTGTTTCGCTCATCTACAAGTCTTATATAATCACCTAATCTCCTATAATTTGATTTCATAACCTAATTCTTTAAATATTGTCTGTACACGATTACTGGATTTTTTGATTAACAAGATGGGATATCCAAGTTTAAAAACCATATTTTCATCTTTCTTGTACATCATATAAACAATTTATCGTGTTCAGGCAATTTTACCTGTATTTGGCTTTACAAGATTTTTGTTGTAAACCCTTTTAAATTCTAAACTTTTACCTCCAAAGTTAATTAACAAGCCATCGGCAATATTGTAGGCTTCGCAGTAGTTTATAGCTTGTGCTTTGTGCACATCTTCCAGCTTCTCTACGGCTTTCAGTTCTACCATCACTTTTCCTTCTACAAAAAAATCTACTCTTCTTGTTCCAACTTCTTCTTCTCTATAAAAAATTTGCATTTCTTTTTCGCGCTCAAAATTGAGACCTGCATATCGCATTTCAATGGCAAGTGATCGCTGATAAATAACTTCTTGAAATCCATTTCCTAATACACGATGTACCTGCATAGCACAACCAATAATTTTATGTGTCAATTCGTTTATTGCATCATTATTAATCTTGTCCATCTTGTAATCTTTTTTAATCCTGTTTAGACATTTATTTTATACCCCAACTCCTCAAACACTTTCAGTAATTCAATCTTAGATTGTGTTTCTGCTTTTAATAGGTCGGCAAACTCACTTTGCAAGGTTTTCATTTTCTCATCAAAGTCAATGTTTTCATCTCGGTTTACAAATTCAATGTATTTGCTTGGAACGAGTGAAAAATCTTTTTTAGCTATTTCCTCAAACGAAGCCGAGTAGCAGAACTCAGGAATATTTTGGTAGGCTGAGCCTGTCGAAGCCTGCCATTGGTGATAAGTGCTTGTAATTTTTAAAATATCTTCTTCGGAAAATTGAATGTATTTTTTCTCAAATGGAACTCCCATTTGTCGCAAATCCATAAACAGGATTTCTTTTTCTCTGTTGCGGTAGTTGCGTTGGGGCGAATAGTCATTCGCCCTTACTCTCGCTTTCTTGTTTTTATTAACTATCCAAAGCGTAACACTAATATTGGTAGTATAAAACATATCCTGTGGCAATACCAAAATAGCTTCCACCAAATTGTTTTCAATCAGCTTTCTGCGTATTTTGTATTCTTCGCCACCACCACTTAAAGCACCATTTGCCAAGATGAAACCTGCTACACCATTTTCGGAAAGTTTGGAAACCATATTCAAAATCCAAGCATAGTTGGCATTGCTTTTGGGTGGCACATCATAACCTCTCCAACGTGGGTCGTCTGTCAATTCATTTTCTGCTCGCCAGTCTTTTTGGTTAAAAGGCGGATTTGCCATTATAAAATCGGCTTTCAGGTCTTTGTGTTGGTCGTCCAGAAAA
>JBDHYE010000149.1:0-4875 GCA_039811245.1 Chitinophagaceae bacterium
CTTTTTTAAAAGAAAACAAAATCGAAGAAGGTTTAATAGATTGTATTGAAAAATTAGGACAATGTTTGCAACAGCATTTCCCAGCACAGAGAGATAATCATCTCAATGAATTACCTAACGAAATTGTTTTTGGAAAATGATAATACTTAATAATCAGTTCTTAAAATCACTCAAGCTAGTAGCGCTCTTTTTTGTACTATTTAGTAGTATTAATGTATGGGCGAGTGATAGTGATTTTCCAGAATCCCCCAACCCTCCCCGATTGGTAAATGATTTTGCACATTTTTTAAGTCCCCAGCAATTACAAATTTTAGAACAAAAACTAATCGCTTATAACGATTCAACCTCAAGCCAAATAGCGATAGTAACTGTACAAAGTATAGGCATGTATGACATTTCCGATTATACAGTAACCCTGTTTAACCGTTGGAAAATAGGAGGTAAAAAAAACAACAACGGTATATTGATTTTAGCCAGTAAAGAGGAACGTAAAATATGGATTACAACAGGTTATGGACTTGAAGGGGCTCTACCTGATGGGCTTCTTGGTCAAATTATAAGAGAGGATATTACACCTGAATTTAAAAATGGCAATTTTTACGAAGGTTTTAATAAGGGGATAGATGCTATTATAAGCGCAGCAAAAGGTGAATATAAAGCAGCAGCACAAAGCCCTGCCGAAAATAATGTTGCTCTAAGCATCTTTCTAATATTAATGGTGCTTTTTATTTTTTTCTTAATAAGTAGAGGCAACAATCGTGGAGGTGGTGGCGGTGGTGGCTTATTAAGCGATGCCGGCTGGATAGCTGCCAGTATGTTAAATGGTAGAAACTATGGAGGCGGAAGCTCTTGGGGTGGAGGAAGTTCTTGGGGTGGAAGCAGCGGTGGTGGTGGATTTGGAGGTTTTGGAGGAGGCTCATCTGGTGGTGGTGGTGCAGGTGGTAGTTGGTAAATATTTTAAAGTAAAAAATCGCAAACATTAATGTTTGCGATTTTTTACTTAGTTGCATTGTTTATTCCTTTATTCCAAAACTTGGCCTTTTTTATTCAGCTCTACCATAGGGTAATTAAGTGCTTTTAATTTATCCCAAAATTTAGCCTTATCACCTACTAAAAGTATAATCATTTTATCTGTAGTAGGATAAGTTTCTCTAATAAAGTTATTAATAGATTCAAGCTTCATATTATTAAGAATTTCGGCTTGTTTTTCAGGATAATTAGGACTTAAATTGTACTTCATTAATCGTGCTAAAAAGCCTGCTTTCTGTGCACCCGACTCATATTTACGAGCTTCACTTTGACCGATTGAATTTTTAGTAAAATCCAACTCTGCTTGACTCATACCATGAAGTTCATATTCATTAATTAAGTTCATTACATCACCTAATGCACTATCGGTAGCATTGGCTTTAATACCTGCACTAAATTGAAAATTACCTGAGTATAAACTGCCGTCAAAATAGCTTCTAGCACCATATGTCCAACCTTTATCTTCTCTTAAGTATAAATTTAATCTACTATTAAATGCTCCGCCCAGTGGGAAATTCCCAATAGTTGAAACATAAAAATCACCTGTAGCATCATACAATAAATTAGTATTTCTACCAATTCTAAATTCTGTTTGAGCAGCATTAGGTACATCTATAAAATAAAGAGTTGAACTTTTTGTTTTTGGAGCTTGAGGGATATTAGGCAATTCGACTTTATATGCGGGTATCTTTTGTAAAAAGCTTAGTGATTTAATTGCTTCATCTTTATCAATATCGCCTACCACTACTACTTTAGCTTCTTGGCTACTCCAATAATTATTATAATAAGCCTCAATATCTTGAAGTGTAATATTAGCAATACTTTCTTCTGTACCACTACCCGACCAGCCTAAAACATTATCCCCATTGATTAATTGATCAAATACAGTTGAGGCAATATATGATGGTTGTGTCAAAGCATTTTGTAATCCTTGAATAGTTTGTTTCTTCTTATTATCAAAAACATCTTTTTTAAAGACAGGATACAATAAACGCTCTTCTAAAAGTGCAATGGTTGCGTTATAATTTTTTTTCTGACATTTTACTGATATAACAGTGGCATCTACACCAGGATAAATATTAATTTCAGAACCCAATTTTTGAAGTGCTGTAGTAAAATCTTCTGCACTATAGTGCTTCGTATCTTCATTCATCATTGTAGTGAAAAGTGAAGCCAGACCCTGCTTTTGAGGCTGGTATGCATCCATCAAAATACCTCCTTTTAATTGAATTTGTATATTTACGATAGGCATTTCAGCATCTCTAGTTCCTATAATATCTCCATTATTAGGCAAGTCTGCCGACCATAATTTTGGTACGTGAACGATAGGATTTGAACCACTAGCCGGCATTTTGCTACGGTCAAAATTATCTTTTGCTTTATTATATTTTAATCCCTTGTAACCATAATCAGGAGCTTTATAATTTTTAGTATTTACCGTATAATTATCTTTTGCAGCAGCAGTAATCGTTGAACCTTTAGGCAATACACTTACAATTACAGCATGCTTCCCTTTAATATATTGACGATAAACACGCATTACATCTTCTTTTGTAATCGCAGCATACCTTTCCATATCTTTAGCAAGGTAATTAGCATTGCCGGTAAATGTTTGATAAGCAGCTAAGCTTGAAACTTTGCGAGATACGCTTTCTAAACTATATATCGTATTTGACTCTTGTTGGTTTTTAAATTTTTGAATTTCATCATCACTTGCACCACCTTTTTGTTCAAATATATCTAAAGCATTGCGCACCATTTTCTCCATATCTGCCAAGCTCTGACCCGGGTAAGGTGTAACATATATGGTAAACTCACCTGCTAACTCACTGGTAGCGTTATAACTGCCCGCATTGGCTGCTTTTTGAGTTTTTACGAGTTCTTGGTAGAGAATTGAATTATTACCTTGCCCTAAAATTTCTGCTAAACAGTCTAGAGCCGCTTCATCTTTACTATATTGTGGTGGTGCAGAATATACTATTCTTAACATAGGTAGTTTTGCATAATTATCTACCATACTTACATATCGGTCTTTTTCTATAATAGGTATTGGCAATTTTACGGCATCAACCTTAGGTCCTGCTGGTATTGAACCAAAATACTTTTCAACTAGCTTAACTACCTCTTGAGTATTCACATCACCCCCTACTGTTATTACCGCATTATTAGGACCATACCATCTTAAAAAAAAGTTTTTTAAATCATTTACATTTACTCTATTTAAATCTTCAATATAGCCAATGGTTAACCATGAATAGGGGTGCCCATAAGGGTATAAATTTTTAGCGGCAACTTCCGACAACAATCCATAAGGACGATTATCATAATTTTGTCCTCTTTCATTTTTTACCGTTGCTCTTTGCACTTCAAATTTCTTTTGAGTTACAGCGTCTAATAAGAAACCCATTCGGTCTGCTTCTAACCATAACATTTTTTCTAATTGGTTACTCGGTACTGTTTCAAAATAATTGGTTCTATCTCTATTAGTAGTACCATTTAACGTACCACCAGCTTCAGAAATTATTTTAAAATGCTCTTCATCGGCTACATGGTCTGAGCCTTGGAACATCATATGTTCAAAAAAATGTGCAAAACCAGATTTGCCAATTTGCTCTCTTGCAGAGCCTACGTGGTAGGTAACATCTACGTGTACAATAGGGTCTGAATGATCTTCGTGTACAATTAATGTAAGCCCATTGGGCAATACATATTTCTCAAAAGGTATGACCAAAGCAGCATTGCTATTGGCTTCTACTTTTTCAATTCTTTTAGCTTGTGCTAAAAGCTGTTGCGGCATTAAGAAGGATAGGCTTGATAAATACCCTATTTTAACCCAATGTTTAAACTGCATAAAAAAATATAATTTTAATGAAATAAAATAAGGGCTAAAGATACTACAGATTTTGTTCTCACAATGATATAGCTCAGATTGTACCTTATGTCTATATAAAAGATAAAAAAATGGCTTACCTTTTACTCATTTTAAAGGAAAGCCATCATTTTATGAATTAAAGAAAGACTGATTATGGGTTAGTAGTAATATTATAATAATACATACCCGATTTACCCGGATAAAATCCTTCAACTTGTACTTGACTATTATTACTTAATGCTTTTTCTAAATCTTGAGATGTTTCAACTGCATTACCGTTAATGCCTGTAATGATAAAGCCTTTCTGAATTTGAGCGTTTGCTAGTAATCCTCTACCGGGTTGTTCTACCACTATTGCTTGTTCTAAATTATAATTACGCTTTTCTTGAGCGTTAAGAGCCCTTAATTTAGCACCCAATGAATTTAAAGCATCAGTATCTTTTACAAGTGATGTAGTACCATCAAGGTTTTTAAGTTCAACAGTAGTAGCATACAGAGTGCCATTTCTATTGTATTGAATCGCTACATGATCACCGGGTTTAAAACGTGATAATTGCTCGTTAAGTTGAGGAGTGCTCAAAACTTTAACACCATTGACGCTTGTAATAAAATCTCCTTTCTGAATACCAGCAGCCTTAGCTCCACCATTTTCTGAGAGATTCGCCACTAGTACTCCCTCAATTTCATCCATCTTAAATGCCTTTACCTCCTGACTGTTAGCCGATTTAAAATCACGAGGTTCAATACCTAAATAAGCTCTTTGTACAGCTCCATACTTAATAATGTCGGCACTAGCTTTTTTTACAATATTGGCAGGTATCGCATAAGAATAGCCAGCATAGCTACCTGTAGGCGATGCAATAGCAGAATTAATTCCTATAATTTGTCCATCAGTATTGACCAATGGACCACCACTATTACCGGGGTTTACGGCTGCATCCGTTTGAATAAAACTTTCAATGGCAGATGCTGAC
>JBDHYE010000150.1:0-4862 GCA_039811245.1 Chitinophagaceae bacterium
TACAACGAGCACTTCGTGTTTAGACTCGCCATCGAGTACAGGGTATTGAATCCCCTTCAAATAAACAGATTTTTGAACAACTATCGCACCTTCTTTATATAATCCTGCATCTACTAAAATAGTATCTCCATGTTGTGCTTCTTGCAATGCAACTTTAATACTTTTAATGCTGCGTTGTGCACCAACATGTAATGTTTTAGCGGAGAGTTGAAAAGGTATATTAAGAATGCTGCATAGTAATAAAGCAACTCTTAATAATCTCATGGCTCTTGCAATAATTGATCCCAAGTAACCGTTTCACCTTCCATTTCTTTTTGGATAGGCAGCATATCATTTTCATGTTCAAATACAGCTACATCGCCACCCATTGGAGAGTGTACATTTTCTGATTCAAACATAAATGCTTTATTGGCCAAAACAAAATTGTGAGGGGCTTTATAATTGATGAGCCATATCTCTTTAATATTGTCAGCGCTAATTGATTTTTCTTTGATAAATTCAACAGCACAAGAAAGGTCGTCAAACTTGTAGGCTTTATTTTTTTTAGAAATAATCTCAGCACCAAATTGTTTATCTACTATAGTCATTTTACAATAATCACAAGGGTCTGAGCCCACATTAATAGGTTTAGGGCCACTGCTACAAGCAGATAAAAATACGACTACTGCTAAGCTTGTTAATAACTTAGCCCATTGAATTGTTTTCATAATTGTTATTTTACTTTTTACGAATTTGAACAAATACAGCCAACAAGAGCATTAAACCAGCTGCGATAAAAAGAGAGCCACCAATATCTGGAATAGAATATGCTCCAAAATTTAATAATTGTTTATAACCCAGTATTGGAGGTTGATAGCTCATACCCGGTACTTGGATAGGTGCGTTAGGGTCTAAATCATGGCCATAATTATAGTTCCATCTATAAAAATCAACCATTGAAATAATACCAAAGGCAATAAAAGAATACAATAAAGCAAAAAGCCATTTTCTTTTATTAATAATAAAAACAGTTAAAGCAAAAAGTATAAAAAAGCCTATAAGATAAGGCAGAATTGTAAACTCTATAAAATTTTCAGAATGTAAGGTTTTCATACCTATATAATGGTTTAAACCATTAATCACTTCAACATCACCACCTAATTTATGAGGGTACATTTTTAATACCAAACCCTCTGGGTATTGTGGAGCTGCTAATTGAATTTGCCATAAGGGTACAAATAATACTATGAGCAATGCAATGGCAGCTAATAGAGTCAATAATCTAGAAAGACTCGTTAATTTTTGATTTTTCATTTTTCAATTTTTAGTTTCCTTTAAAAATAAAATACTTCTAAAACACTTTTGTAGAACTATATCTGAATCTTAAATCTTTAAAATTTGAGTTCAGTAGTTTTATTTGTAAAAAAACAGGTCTTTGCAGACCTGTTTTTTACTGTTTGTTTTGTTTATTTAGCAGGTGCTGCTGCGGCAGCGGAACTTGAATTTTCACCAAGACTAAAACTTATTGGTACTTTAGAACCTTTAGGCGATACTCTTACATATCCAGACATTTCTTGGTGCAATGCACTACAGAAGTCTGTACAATAAATTGGGAATATACCTGTACTTTTTGGTACCCATTTCAAAGTTTGTGTTTCACCAGGCATCACTAACAATTCTCCATTATTAGCACCTTTAACAGCAAAACCATGAGGCACGTCCCAATCTTGCTCTAGGTTGGTCAAGTGGAAATATACTTCATCGCCTACTTGAACACCTTCAATATTATCTGGTGAGAAGTGAGAACGTATCATAGTCATGTACACATGTACTTTATTGCCTTCACGTACTACTTTTGATTCTTTTTCTCCTTTAGTTGCATAAGGATGTTTGTTCTCTCCGATGCCAAATATTTTTACAGAATTTTTTGAAATCAACTCTGCTGGAACCGCTTGAGCATAGTGTGGTTCACCAATACTGGGATAATCGGCCAACAATTTAATCTTATCACCACTGATGTCAAATAATTGAGCACTTTGTGCTAATTCAGGACCAGTAGGCAAGTACCTATCTTTTGTAATTTTATTATAAGCAATTAAATATTTACCATAAGGTTTTTTAGTATCACCACCAGGGATACATAAGTGACCAGGTGAATAATAGGTAGCATGTCTATCTAAAATTTTCAAATCTTTAAGACTCCATTTTACAATCTCTGAAGAGATAAAGAATGTAGTATAGGCATTACCTTTACCATCAAACTCTGTATGCAATGGACCAAGACCTGGTTTTTTAACTTCGCCATGTAATGCAGACTCATATTTAATCACAGGGATACCTCTATAATCGCCATCAAAATCTTTTGCTGCAATAGCTTTTTGAATTTTTGAAAAAGAGAATACAGGTACTAAGGCGGCTAATTTACCACTACCTACGATATACTCTCCTGATGGGTCAACGTCACAACCGTGTGGTGACTTAGGACAAGGAATCATATAAACGATGTCTGGAAAATCTTTTACATCAATAACGGTAGCTTCTTTCTCCATGGTAGATGTTGCAGAATGAGTCTCATCGCTATATACGTTATGAGCGTAGCTTACAGGTACTTTTTTACCTTTTCCAGCTTTATAATATTCTTCTGCTTTTTTCCAGTTTACTGCTAAAATATAGTCTTTATCATTTTTAGAAGCGTTTACCTCTAATAATGTATTGGCTAACTCAGAGTTGTAAGTGCTAAAGAAGAACCAACCACTACTTGGGCCTTTACCAGTGTGACTAAGGTCAAAGTTCATACCAGGTAAAGCTAATTGGAACGCCAATTTCATTTCTCCGTTATTAGGTGCAACACTTACAAAGCTAATTGTACCTTTAAAATTATCTTTATAAGATTCAATTGGCACATCACCGTTTTCATAGTCTAATGGCACGCTAAAACGTGTACCGGCTACTACATACTCTGTGTTGTCTGTAATAAAAGGTGAAGAGTGGTTACCTGCACTGTTAGGAATCTCAATAATCTCAGCAGTACGGAAAGTTTTCAAATCAATACGTGCAATACGAGGCGTGTTGTTTTCATTTGCAAACAACCAGCGACCATCAATTTCACCATTTGTTTGTGATAATTCTAGATGGTGTTGGTCACCCCAAGGTATTTCACCTTTTGAAGTGTTTAACATAGGCTTGGTTTCTTCACTATAACCATAGCCTTTCTCGGGGTCTACCGAAAATACGGGTATTACTCTTAATAAGCGTCCAGAAGGAATACCATAAACACTTACTTGACCACTAAAACCTCCAGATACGAAGTTGTAGAGCTCATCATACTTACCCGGTGCCACATATACTTTTGAGGCGGCATCAGAACCGGTGGCATCTCCGGCATTTTTAGGCTTACAGCCTGATAATCCTATCAACAGTGATGCTGCTGTTAATGATAGAACGGGGACAATGGATCTTTTCATAAGATAATTGAATTAAAAAGAATTGAATTTTTTTATATAATACTCTCCCATTAAGGTTTCGAAACCTTTTACAATGGTCAATAGTTTTTATGATTATTTAAAGTACAGCGCTTATTTTACACCATCTATTTTACGCATAAATTCTAAAATTTCGCGAGCTTCGTCATCTGTAAGGTTTTGGTTAGGCATACGTACCATACAGATTTCTAGCATCGCTTGCACTTTAGGATCTTTGTCAATCATGGCATCGGTATTGGTCATAAAGTTCATAATCCATTCTGGCTTATGTCTAGTAGTAACACCAGCCCAACCTGGACCTACCAATTTCTCATCAGTTGTTTTATGGCAAGATAAACATTTTAATTCGGCTGTTTTTTCACCTTTAGAAGCCATTTCGGCATTTAAACCAGTGCCTAAATCTACCTCGTGAAATTTACCTTCACCTCTATTAGGGTCATAAGATGGGTTGGCACCATCGGTGCTTTCACTTGTTGCTTCTCCTGTAGCAGCAGTTTCACCAGAAGCTTGTTCAGCATTACCACCACATGCCATGATAAACATTGTAACAGATAGTGCTAAAATACTTAGAATGCTAATTTTTTTCATACGAGTAATTTTTGTTTTATTTATAATGCAATATTACTCCCAAAAATAACAACTAATTATGATTAGGCTCATAAAAAATAAAAAATTAGGCTGATTTTAATCACATTTTAGTATCTAAAATAATCGTCATTTTGCATGTTTTTATGCTAAAACAAGAATATTCTATCTTTGTGAGCTCAAAATTATTAGGTGCTAAAAAGTATTCGAAGTTCGTTACAAACTAATAAACCTTAGCTCTTATAAATTTACATTTATGCAAAAACAAAAATCCATTTCAATTACCTTCTGGTTAAGAGTAGCTTTATTTAATTTTTGTATCGTTGCGCTTGCAGGTGTATTATTACGCTATAAAATAAATTTTTCTCTACCTGCATTAAATCAAAAATACCTCTTGCATGCGCATTCTCATTTTGCATTTGTAGGTTGGGTAAGCACAGCACTAATGGCTTTGATGGTTCAATTTTTGAAAGTGCACCAGCCTTTAAAATCATTTCATAAATACAATAAAGTTTTTATCTGGAATACAATTAGTGCTTTTGGTATGTTTATTGCTTTTATTTACCAAGGTTATGATCTGTTTTCAATTAGTTGTTCAACATTATCCATTTTAGTATCTTATTTATTCATTTATTATTATTGGTACGACTTAAAATCCATTGAAGATGCATCTTTTGGAAAACATTGGTTTAAAGGCGCCTTAATTTTACTTGGTATTTCTTCATTAGGTGCTTTTTCATTAGCCTATCTTATGGCTAATAAAATTATGATTCAAGACCTCTATTTTAGTGCTATATACTTTTTCTTACACTTTCA
>JBDHYE010000151.1:0-4851 GCA_039811245.1 Chitinophagaceae bacterium
CTATCATACCATTTATAGAGTCTTCAAGTACAAGGCAGTCATGGCTATTGCTTTGAAGCGCTTGTGCACATTGTAGAAATACAGCAGGGTGTGGTTTACCATACGGCTCATGCTCTGCCGATTGTAAAACATCAAAATATGAATTTAACTTAAAATGGTCGATCAATTCATGCATCATGCGGTTGGGAGATGAAGTGGCTAAGCCGATTTTTATACCCTTATGTTTTAAAGTTTGGAGCAGGCTTAAGGCGCCAGGCATTATAGCAGCCTCTTGTTTAGATAACTGGATAATCTCATCGATTATTTCATTGGCCATAGCGGATACACTTATATTAGTGGTCCAGGGGTATTTTTGCGACCAATACTGCACCACTTCATTTATTTTAAGTCCTGTGGTTTCTTTAAACTGAAAAGGTTTTATTGGAACATTATATTTTGTACTAATTTTTTCCATACTTTTTGACCACAGCGGTTCTGTACTTAATAGCAAGCCGTCCATGTCAAATATGATTGTGGTAAAGCGTTTTACAGTTGTTGTTTTGTGCATTTTTTGGTTTGTGAGTAGTCTTGTAGGTTAAAAATAGGCGAAAAAGAAACTTAATATGTCAAAAAGAAAGCTGCAATGCCTAAATTTGCTGCAATTTTAATAATAAAATAATTATGAAGTTACATGCAATGTACGCAATGCTGTTAGGGAGTAGCTTATGTATAGCTCCTGCAATAGCGCAAACAAAAGTAGCCGCAGCCCCAAAATCTACAGTTGCTACTACTGGGAATATTAAATTTCAAGAGTATGATTTACCGAATGGTCTTCACGTGATTCTCCACCAAGATCATAAAACACCTATTGTAAATGTAGCGGTGATGTACCATGTAGGCTCTAAAAATGAAGATCCTCGTCGTACCGGTTTTGCCCACTTTTTTGAACACTTACTTTTTGAAGGTTCAGAAAATATTGGTCGTGGAGAATATATGAAATTAGTACAAGCGAATGGTGGTCAATTAAACGCCAATACTTCACAAGATAGAACCTATTACTACGAAACACTTCCTTCTAACCAATTAGAGTTGGCTTTATGGATGGAGTCTGAAAGAATGTTACACGCCAAAGTAGATGAAGTAGGCGTAGAAACACAAAGAAAAGTAGTTAAAGAAGAAAAGAAACAACGTTTTGACAACCAACCTTATGGTCAGTTAATTAATGTGGTTTTTGAAAACTTATATACCAAGCACCCTTACCGTTGGTCGCCTATTGGTAAAGAACAATACATAGATGAGGCTAAGATATCTGAGTTTATGGATTTCTACAAAACCTTCTATGTGCCTAATAATGCTGTATTGGTTATTGGTGGCGATTTTGATGAAGCTACTGCTAAACAATGGATTGAAAAGTATTTTGCTGCTATCCCTAAAGGTACTAAAGCAATACCACGCCCAACAGAAGTAGAACCTGCTCAAACTGCTGAAAAAAGAGTTAAGTTTTATGATAACGTACAACTACCAGCTGTAGTTATCGCTTATCATGGAGCAGCGCTAGGTACTGATGATTTTTACGCATTACAATTATTAAGCCAATTGCTCTCTCAGGGTAAAAGTTCAAGATTCCAAAAAGAGATTGTAGATAAACAACAAAAGGCCTTAGCTGTAGGCTCTTTTGCAATGCCTAACGAAGACCCAGGAGCAATTATCATGTTCGGTATTGCTGGTATGGGTACGCAACCAGACGAGTTAGAAAAACTAATGGATGTAGAAATTGAAAAAGTAAAAACAAGTCCTATTAATGATAATGACTATAAAAAACTTATGAACCAAGCCGAAAACGATTTCGTAAGTCAAAATAGCCGCATTGAAGGAGTAGTAGAAAACTTATCTACTTATTATACTTATTTTAAAGATGCGAACTTGATCAATACAGAGCTTAAAAATTATACTAAAATTACTAAAGAAGATTTATTGCGCGTAGCTAAAAAATACCTCAATAAAGAAAATAGAGTAGTAATTTATTATTTACCAAAAGCCGAAGAGAAAAAATAAAATAGCGTAGAACTCTTTACTCGACACTATTTTAATTCGTAAAAATCTTTTAAAAGAAAAATATTCAATGAAAAAATTAGCATTATCAATACTTGCCTTATCATTTAGTACAGGCATTTGGGCTCAGGCTTTAGACCGTAGCATTAGACCAAAAGCC
Source organism: Chitinophagaceae bacterium (assembly GCA_039811245.1). Classification (GTDB taxonomy): domain Bacteria; phylum Bacteroidota; class Bacteroidia; order Chitinophagales; family Chitinophagaceae; genus Rurimicrobium. Next base: position 2,192 of record JBDHYE010000151.1, read on the forward strand.
GGTCCCGCCCCCGAAATTAATTTCGGTAAAACAGAATCTTTTACCCTGCCTAACGGCTTAAAAGTTTTTGTGGTTGAAAATCATAAATTACCTACTGTATCCATTTCTGCACAGCTCGATATCAAACCTGAGTTAGAAGGTAATATGGCTGGTTATTCATCTTTAGTAGGTGAATTGTTAACAAGTGGTACCACTACTCGCTCTAAAGATAAACTTAATGAAGAGATAGATTTTATTGGTGCTAACATCTCCGCCTCCTCTCAAGGGGCTTACGCTTATGGTCTTAAAAAACATCAACATAAATTGATGGAACTTTTAAGCGATATCTTAATACGTTCAGACTTTAAACAAGAAGAGCTGGATAAACTTAAGAAACAATCTCTATCTGCATTAGAGACATCTAAGAATGAACCTAATTCAATGATGAACAATGTAGCTAGCGTGCTTAACTTTAGCAAAAACCACCCTTATGGTGAAGTAGAAACAGACGAAACAGTAAATGCGATTACTTTACAGCGTTGTAAAGATTATTATCAAACTTATTTTAGACCCAATGTAGCTTATATGGCTATTGTAGGCGATATCACGCTTGCAGAAGTAAAGCCTTTAGTTGCAAAATATTTTGGAGCTTGGGTGAAAAAAGAAGTGCCTGTAGCGGTTTATGTACAACCTGAGGCGCCTCTATCGCCTAAAGTGGCATTTGTACCAAGAGATGCTGCAGTTCAAAGTATCATTAATGTTACAAGACCTATTGATCTTAAACCAGGAGCCCCTGATGAGTTTGCTGCAAAAGTAGCAAATACCATATTGGGTGGTGGTTCTCAAGGTCGTTTATTCCTTAATCTACGTGAAAAACATGCTTGGACTTATGGTTCTTATTCTAGCCTTAGCTCTGATATGTTGGTAGGTACTTTCTCTGCCGATGCTAGTGCACGTAACATTGTAACGGATAGTTCTGTAAATGAAATTATAGCAGAAATGAACCGTTTACAAACAGAAGATGTAGATCCAGAGACATTACAAAATACCAAGAACTATATTGGGGGTAGTTTTTCTATTAGTATGGAGTCGCCACAACGTATAGCTCAAATGGCGATTAATATCGAAAAACAAAAATTGCCTAAAGATTATTATACCAATTATCTTAAAAATCTAAATGCTGTAAGTGCTGCCGATGTAAAAGCAGCTGCTCAAAAATATATGAACCCTAGAAACATGAATATTGTTGTAGTGGGTAATAAAGATGAGGTAGCTAATAAAATGGGGCGTTTTGCTAAGAATAATATCATTACCTATTATGATAATTATGGTAATATCATTGTTCCTTCTGAAACAAAATCTGCCGGTAATGTAAAGGTAGAAGACATCATGAAAAACTATGTAAAAGCAATAGGCGGTGAGAAAGCAATCAAAAGTTTGAAAGATATTAGTGTTACCTATAAAGGAGCATTACAAGGAGGCGAGCTAACAATTATCACTAAGAAAAAAGTAGCTGATAAATTTAAATTAGTAGTAAATGGTACCTTTAATGGTCAAACTATGAACTTACAAAGAATGGTGTTAAATGGTGATAAAGCTTATGCTGAAGCACAAGGTAAGAAAGAAGCTATCAGCGGTGATGATTTAGTAGAATTACAAGAACAAGCTGATTTACAAGCTGAACTGAACCCTGAAAAATATGGCAACAAAAGAACAGTAAAAGGTATTGTGCAGGTGAATAATGCCGATGCATATTTAGTAGAAAATATCACTAAAAAAGGTGAAAAATCTATGGAATATTATGATGTAGCAAGCGGTCTATTGGTAAAACAAGTAGCAGCAGCTCAAGGCGATAACCCTGGTATGGTGAGTGAATTTGGTGATTATAAAGAAGTACCCGGTGGAAGTGGTTATAAAATGCCTTACTCATTTAAACGCATGGGTGGTGAGTTTAAATTAACTAATGTAGAAGTTAATAAAGGTATTGCAGATAAAGAGTTTGAATAATCACTTCATCTGAACATTTCACCCGTTCAAAGTCCTCAACAAGATTACTGTTTGAGGACTTTGTTTTTTTATAACTATAATAAGCTTAAAGAGAATAAAGCGATTAAGTTTCCCCCAAAAAAATTATGAAACCTTTATGGGTAATGCATTGGGTTGATTTATAGAAATAGTTTCTTTAGAAAAAAAGTCAAAATAATTTATAAAGTATTCACATCAATAGGAATGCTTTATTATTCTTCGAGCTGTTTTAAAAACCATTTTTTTTCATCACAATAAGCCAAAGTTAAAGGCAATACATAACGCAAACGCTCAAAGGCTTTAGCACTGTCATGAAATACCACTATACTGCCGGGTCGGAGATGTTTTTTTAATTGTTTCCAGCATTTTTCAGGACTTAACTTAGTATCAAAATCGCCACTTAATAAATCCCACATAACAACTTGATAGCCCAATGTTTTTAATTGTTCAAATTGCGAAGGTTTAATTTTACCATAAGGAGGTCTAAAAAAATTACTTTTTATAAGTGTTGCTGCTTTTTGTACATCGGTAATATAGTCTTCACAAGAATGTTGCCACCCGTTAATATGATGATAAGTATGATTGGCTACTAGATGCCCCTCATTGATGAGTCTTTGATAGATAATAGGATATTGTGCCACATTGTTGCCAACACA
>JBDHYE010000152.1:0-4828 GCA_039811245.1 Chitinophagaceae bacterium
TTTTTAGAAACATTAGAGCAAAAATATCCTAATTATTGGGTTGTTCCAGAGGGAGGAGCAAATGATTTAGGCATGCGCGGTGCTTCTGAAATAATGGATTATATTCCTGAAAACTATAATTATATTGTTACTGCTGTAGGTTCGGCTACAACCTTTATTGGCTTATTAAAAAGATTAAAAAATCATCAAAAACTAATTGGAATTTGCCCCATGAAAGGCGGAGCTTATTTAAAAGAAATAATTGAGGTGAATGTTCAAGGCGGGCAACAATGGGAGCTTTTAGATCGTTTTCATGATGGAGGCTTTGGAAAAATTAGTTTAAGACTTGAAAATTTTATGCATTCATTTTATAAAAAATATGGTATTCTGCTGGACAGAGTTTATACCGCTAAAATGATGTGGGCTGTGCATCAATTGTTGTTCGAAAATTATTTTGATAAAGAGGCTTCCATACTATGTATTCATAGTGGCGGATTAACGGGGAATTAAAAAATAATAAAGCAACAATCAATTCAAATAATTACATTTGCCTATACATTATTTTTTCTTCGCTATATGAAGCCTGCTATAAAAAGACTTTGGAAATTTTTTATCTTTTGTTTTGCATTATTTATACTTCTCATTGCCCTTTTGTGGTATGGCGTAGTGGGCGATATGCCTTCGATATCCGAAATTGAGAATCCATCTAGTGCTTTGTCTTCAGAGGTATTGGCAGCAGATGGAGATGTATTAGGTCGTTATTTTTTACAAGATAGAAGTAATAGTAAATACAAAGAAATATCACCTAATGTACTTAATGCGCTCATTGCAACAGAAGATGAACGCTTTGAAGAGCATTCTGGAGTTGATGGCGTAGCCTTATTAAGAGCAGTAGTTTTTTTAGGTAAAAAAGGTGGAGGGAGTACGATAACTCAACAATTAGCGAAAAATTTATTCCCACGAAGAAATCCCAATATTTTTACAATGCCTTTTATTAAGTTAAAAGAGTGGGTTTTGGCCGTAAAACTTAAAAAAAATCTTACTAAAAATGAAATCATCACTTTGTATCTTAACACTGTACCATTTGGTGATAATGTTTATGGTATTAAAAATGCAGCAAACACATTTTATAATGTAGCTCCTGATAAATTAAGTGTTGATCAAGCAGCAGTATTGGTTGGTATGTTAAAGGGTAACACGCTATACAATCCACGTCGTAACCCACAAAATAGTTTAAATAGAAGAAATGTAGTATTGGGCCAAATGCTTAAGTATGGTAAAATATCGGATGCGGATTTTGAAAAATATAAAACTAAACCAATTAAGCTAGATTATCATAAACTGGATTATCATGAAGGTATTGCCCCTTATTTTAGACAGGTATTAGAGCAAGAAGTGAAAAAAATCTTGAAAGACCTTAAAAAAGAAGATGGTAGCTCCTATAATATTTACAAAGATGGATTGAAAATATATACAACCATCAATTTAACAATGCAGCACTATGCAGAAGAAGCGGTAGCACAGCAAATGAAAGATTTGCAGAAACAATTTCTAGCTCAAGATAAATATCACGATGGGACTGTTTTTAACAATCACATGAAAGATGTACAAAGAAGCTTAAAAGAGTCTGACCGTTACAGAGCTTTAAAAGACCAAGACATAGATGATGAGGCTATCATGAAAGAAATGAAAAAGCCTATACCGATGAAAGTGTTTACATGGGCTAATAAACAGCATGTTGTAGATACTTTAATGAGTCCATTAGATTCTGTAAAATATATGAAGCTCTTTTTACAGTGTGGATTTATGGCTATGGACCCTTATACTGGAGAAGTGAAAGCTTGGGTAGGGGGTATTAACCATGATTACTTTCAGTTTGATCACGTAAATTCTAAAACCCGTAGGCAGGTAGGTTCTACTATTAAACCTTTGCTTTATTGTCTTGCTATAGATAATGGTTTTTCGCCTTGTAGTGTAATCCCTACCAACCCTGTTAGTTTCCCTGAAAAAGCAAACTATGATGCTAATGGTGGTAAAAATTATGGTAGCATGCCCATGCGTAGAGCTTTGGCCTTATCCATTAACAATGCGGCATTGTATTTAATCAAGCAGTTAGGTCAAAATGCATTTATAGATTTTATACATAAATGTGGTGTTGAAGCAGAAATCGTAAATCAGCCTTCTATAGCCTTAGGGGTTTCTGACATTTCTCTTTATGAAATGCTTAGAGCTTATACTATGTTCCCAACAGGTGGGATAAATACTCAGCCAGTAATTATTACAAAAATTGAAGACAAGAATGGTAATTTGTTGAAATCTATTGTTGCAGAGCAAAAGGAGATAATAAGTACTAATACAGCATTTAAAATGGTGAAACTAATGCAAGGTGTAGTAGATCACGGTACTGCGGGTAGATTAAGACATCGATACGGTATATTTAGTGAGATAGCTGGTAAAACTGGTACTACTAACAGCCAAGCCGATGCTTGGTTTATAGGCTATACTCCTCAATTATTGGCTGGTGCTTGGGTAGGTTGTGATGACCGTTATTTAAGATTTAGAAGTCAAGCATTAGGTCAAGGCGCCGCAGCTGCTTTGCCTATCTGGGCTTATTTCTTCAAGCGTTGCTATGCTGATAAAAAACTAAATATTAATGCCAGTGCAAAATTTGAAGCTCCGCCTAATTTTGATGATTGTGGTGGCACCTATGATCAAAGCAGTATAGATAGAGGTAATTTAGAAAATGGTAGTACTGGAACAGAAAATACAGATTCTGATTACCAAGAAGAAATTGGGCCTGTAATACCAGAAAGCGAATGGTAAATCAAGCATTGGTAAAATTGTATTTCCTTTAATGAAAGCTAAACTGATTAACGACCCCGTGCACGGGTTTCTAAATTTTGTTGAACCAGAATTGCTAAAAGTTATTGACCACCCCTGGTTTCAACGGCTTCGCTATATTAGTCAGATGGGGGTTGCCCATCTCGTTTATCCAGGTGCAGTTCATACTAGGTTTTTACACTCATTAGGTGCTTGCCATTTAATGGGTAGAGCTATTGAAGTGCTTCATTCAAAACACATTGAAATCAACAAAGACGAAAAAAAAGCAGCACATCTTGCAATATTATTACACGATATTGGTCACGGACCATTTTCTCATGCCCTAGAGCATTCACTAATTGAAAATTGTACCCATGAACAGCTTTCCTCATTAATTACACAACAACTTAATAAAGAACTGGGTGGAATATTAGACCTTGTACCCTCAATATTTAAAGGTCAATATCCTAAATTGTTTTTGCATCAATTGGTATCAAGCCAGTTAGATGTTGACCGACTTGATTATTTAAGTAGAGATAGTTTTTACTCTGGGGTGTCTGAAGGGGTAATTGGTTATGATAGAATTATCAAAATGCTCTGTGTGGTGAATGGTCAATTGGCCGTTGAAGAAAAAGGTATTTATTCTGTTGAAAAATTTATTATAGCGCGTCATATTATGTATTGGCAAGTGTATCTACATAAGACAGTGTTAGGGGCAGAACAGTTGCTGGTAAAGATATTGAAAAGAGCAAAATCAGTTGCTAAAACAAATAGGAGTTTAAATGCAAGCACATCATTAAGCTATTTTTTAAATCATAATATTGACTTTAATAATTCAGCAATACAAGAAGAAGCACTAAGTCATTTTTGTAATCTTGACGACTCTGATGTCTTATTAGCCTTAAAAAATTGGCAACATGCAGAAGATAACGTTTTAGCTACCTTATGTAAAATGTTTGTTCAACGTAAATTATATAAAGTAGTCATAGAGGCGCCAAATGAAGAAGAACTGTATGAACAGCATTGGAATAATTTTAGAAATAAACACGGATTTACCAATGAAGAAATAGAATACTTTGTATTTAGAGGGCATTGCTCAAATAGTGCTTATAACCCTATTGACGATAAAATATACATTGCAATGAAAAATGGAGATTTGATAAACCTAGCAGATATGCCGCATAGCCTGATAGGTTCAAAAGCATTAGGGGTGCATCGTAAATCTTATTTGTGTTATTGTAATTTTTAATGTTACTACAATTGTTATTTTAAAGAATATAAAAGGGAATGTAAGAAAGCCTTTAATTTTGCTTTAATAGTACATTATGAAAAAAGAGAAGTGGTTCGAATCTTGGTTTAACTCTCCTTATTATAGAATCTTATACCAACATAGAGATGCTCACGAAGCTGAAAATTTTTGTAATACCTTAATTCAAAAGTTGCAATTGAGCGCTAATAGCAGAATTTGGGATATCGGTTGCGGTGAAGGGCGTTTTGCTGTTTCATTTGCCAATAAAGGTTTTGAAGTAGTGGGAATTGACCTTTCAGAAAATAATATTCTTAAGGCAAAACAATTGGAACATGATAAATTACGATTTTATGTTCATGATATGCGCCATAGTTTTAGAATAAACTATTTTGACCTTGCTTGCAACCTATTTACAAGTTTTGGTTATTTTGATAAAGAAATCCAAAATCTAGCAGCAGCCAAGGCGATCGCTTGGGGATTAAAGCCTGGAGGGCTATTTATAATGGATTATTTAAACAGTACTAAAATTTTGGAGCAATTAAAACCACATCAGGTTTTAGAAAAAGAAGGAATACGTTTTGAAATTGACAAGCATTACGATGGTCGTTTTATTCATAAAACAATTTCTTTCGAAGCTCCTAAAGGTACAGCACATCAATATACTGAAAAGGTAGCCACGTTTAGCAAAGAAGCCTTAGAGGCACTCTTTTTAAAAGTAAATTTAGTACCTCAGTCCTGTTTTGGAGATTATCAATTAAATCCTTACGATGCGCATAGCTC
>JBDHYE010000153.1:0-4822 GCA_039811245.1 Chitinophagaceae bacterium
AACCCTTTTCTATTATAAGTCCTGCATACTGCTCATTAATTTGAAATCTAAAAAGAGTACTTCCATTTTGAGCTTCTTTATGTATGCACAAGCCTACAGTATCTACATGGCCTTGAACAATATGACCGTCTAACCTATCGCCTAATTTTAATGCACGCTCAAGGTTTATATACATACCGTTAGTCCATTGTTTTAAATTGGTCTTTTTGAGCGTCTCGGCTACCGCAGTTACTTTATAACGCTGCTCATCGAGCGCCACAACAGTTAAACATACACCATTATGGGCTACAGATTGATCAATTTTTAACGTATCGGTCAAAGTGCTCTTAATCCAAAAATGTACATTACTATCTTCTTTTTGAATTTCATCTATTTGCGCTACTTGCTCTATGATACCCGTAAACATAATTAATATTTATACGCTTTCCCTTTATGTGTTGTAACATTCGTATCGCTATTTACTGTCCAGTTAATCGTAAGCGAACTATCCCAGCTATTATATTCCAATTGACCTCTAAGTGTATCTAGCTCACGGCAAAATAACCAAGCCCCTAGCGCAATGCCTGAATCTACATCAGCCTTATAATAACGATTGGCTTTGAAAAAAATATCTTGTGCACTTGAGCAATAATTTACAATTTTAAATCGTACGGTATCAACACTGACAATTTCAAATGTATGCATATCGCCTAGTACCATTTGGTCGCTAAGACCAAAAATAGAGTCTTGAAATTTATAACGCCCTACAAAAGGGCTAGATGGAAAAATGCAAACACTGCTATCAGCAATACCCGGAAAACCATAATTATAATTAATCGCCGCAGGATTGTTGCAATACTTATTTTTTAGACCTAAATCTTGTGCCGTTTTATCTTTCCATTTGGTACAAGCACCCAATACGATTAAGATAATAGGGATAAAAATTTTTATTTTTTTAAAAAAAGAAGCCATTTTGCTATAAGTGCATCTAATTTTTCAAAAGTAGCAAAAAAAATTGGATTATATTAGAAAAGAGCTTACTTTTGCATTCTCAAAAAAATAATCCCAAAAGGAGGTATCCATTAAATTATGCTAATTTTAGATTCAAAAGATTGCGAAAACATTGATAAAGCGCTTAAAAAGTACAAAAAGAAATACGAAAAATCTCGTATTTTATTACAATTACGTAAGCGTCAAGCGTTCACAAAACCTTCTGTTAAACGTCGTACAGAAGTGTTGAAGGCTATATATGTACAACAACTTACAGCTGACCATAATTAATTGATATTATAGAGATAGAAGTTTATCTTTAAAAAATTAATTTTTTAAAAAGACCTTACAAGAATATATTTGTAAGGTCTTTTTTTATTTACCTATATTATGCTAGTAGTACCTAATTTTAGCGACTATTGGGACGATTTTAAAAATTATCTCCGTTTTGAAAAACGATATTCATTACACACCATTAATGCCTATTTTGGAGATTTAGCACAATTTAATGCCTACTTAATAAGTACCTACGGCAATCCTTCTATACATGAAATTAATCATTTTATTTTAAGAAGCTGGCTTTCAACACTTAAAGAAAATGGCTTAAATAACAGTAGCATCAATCGTAAAAATTCTTCGGTTAGCAATTATTTCAAATACTTAATGCGTCATCATATTGTGTCTAACAACCCTGGAAAGTTGTTGCATAATTTAAAACAAGCAGAACGATTACCTCAATTTATTAAAGAGCATGAAGCTCAAGCATTGGTTGAAACACCTTTATTTGATGAGGGTTTTGAAGGGCAAACACAACAATTAATTATTGTACTCTTGTACAGTTTAGGTTTACGCCGCAGCGAGCTGGTGCAGTTAAAAGAAGCTGCTATTGAATGGAACTTAAATCAAATAAGAGTATTAGGTAAAGGGCAAAAAGAAAGGCTACTCCCTATTGATATAAAACTAAAAAATACCCTTTTAGCCTACATCTCAATTAAAAAAGAGCAGCAACTATTAAATGATCAACTTTTAGTTTTACCGAATGGTAAAAACATTTATGACAAATATGTGTACCGTGTGGTAAAAAGGTATTTATCAATGGTATGTAGCCTAAAAAAGAAGAGTCCACATATCTTAAGACATAGTTTTGCCAGCCATTTATTAAACAATGGTGCCAATATTCAAGCCATAAAAGAGCTGCTAGGACATAGCAGTTTAGCCGCAACACAAATTTATACACACCTTAACATTGATAATCTAAAAAAAATCCATAAATTGAACCACCCAAGGAGCTAAAAAAACCTTGGTTTTTATTCACCTTAATAAATTTTCTAATTATGAACGTTCAAATTCAAACCGTACATTTTGATGCCGACAGCAAACTTTTAGACCATATCAATAAGCGTATTGCAAAGCTCAAAACCTTTAGTGATAGTATTCTTGGTGTTGAAGTTTATTTGAAGTTAGATAATATTACCCATCAAGTAAAAGACAAAATTGCTGAAATAAAAGTAGCTGTTCCCAAACACTCTTTTTTTGTAAAGCATGAAAGCAAAGTATTTGAAGAGTCATTCGATTTAGCCTTTGACGCCTTAGTGAATCAAATAAAAAAAAGAAAAGAAAAATTAGCGATTAAAAACCCTTCATTTACTTTTGAAGAAACAGAATCATAAGATTTATTAACTTTATAAATTCACAAATAAAAAGCAGCCAGCTTTAAAAGTAAATTCATAAAATAAAATCAAAAAAACCGAGATTGTATTTAAAACACTGGGTTTAACCAAAAGGCGGAAGTAGTTCCGCCTTTTTTTATTATTAAAAATCCGCTTAGACCTACTTTAATAATCAGAAAAATTTGACTTTTTTTTAAGTAAATGTTGCAAAAACAATTATAAAGGATTACTTTCGTGGTTATACATTAAATTTGGTCATACTTAATTTATTTCATGAAAAACAATTGGACAAAAGTATTACTTGCTATAGGTTTCATAACCAGCACACTTCCATCTTGTAAACCTACACCAGATACGGATACCCCTTTTCCTGTAAAAGTAAGCCCTACCATTTTTACGGGAAGTAAAAAGAACTTTGTGTATGCCATAAACCCAGAGAATGGGGTAAAAAAATGGGAAGTAAATGTACATGCAGAGGTTAATTCAAGCCCTTATCTCTATGGAGGCACCTTATTTGTAGGAAATAACAGCTCCGTTTTGTATAAAATAGACCCTAATACAGGAGTGCTTGATCAGTCTAAAATACCTTTCTCTATTGGTATTAGTACCTGCCCTGTAGGCAAAGACAATTTTTTATTTGTAAGTTCTGGTGCTAACATTACAAGTATTGACATTAAACCAGATACAATAGAGTGGAATTTTACTGCTGGAGGTACTATCAACTCTTCTCCTATCGTAAAAGATACTCAAATTGTTTTTGGTTGTGATGATGGATATGTATATATGCTAGATAATCGTAATGGTAATTTAATTTGGAAATCAATCAATTATGCTACCCCATTCAAGTCATCGCCTACAATGGATAATAACAATATTTATATTGGAGCAAACAATTTTAAAATCTATGCTTTAGACCGTAAAACAGGTTCTGAAGTATGGAATTATGCCACTGCAGCTCCAGTAGTTTCTTCACCTATTGTAATAGGAGGCAATGTAATGGTAGGTTCTGATGATGGATTTTTATATTGTATGGATATTCCTACAGGACTACCTCGTTGGAAAACTAAAACCGCCGACAGGGTTCGCTCTTCTCCTTTTTTATATATTAATGGATTTGAACAAACTGTATTTGTAGGCAGCTATGATAAAAGTCTTTATGCTATAAACGCTTTAGACGGTTCTATTAAATGGTCATTCCCATCTGAAGGGCTGATTCAGGCTTCTCCAATTGTCTATAAAGATCAAGTTATAATAGGCAGTTATGACATGAATTTATATTCACTTGATGTTAAAACGGGTAAAGTAACATGGAAATTTGGTGTAGATGGATTGATGGATTGCTCGCCTACTGCAGATGCTAATGCTAGTAATGGTGGGGGTATAAACTCCTCTATCAGTGGCGCCTCAGAATATTAATCTAATATAAGAACGAATCAAAAAAACCTTATTGTAACTAACAATAAGGTTTTTTTATGTCCATAATTTTTATTCTAAAATAAGTAATATCATAAAAGCGATAAGGTAAATTAAAATTATAGAATTACCTTCGCGCCTTGTAAAAAGAGGAAAATACTAGGATGAAATATACAGAGTATAAAAACTTAAACATGCCTACCATAGAACTTGAGGGGCTAAAAAAATGGAAATCAGAACAGTTATTTCATAAAAGTGTACAAAATAGAAACGGGGCACAACCATTTGTATTCTATGAAGGACCACCCAGCGCTAATGGTATGCCTGGAATTCACCATGTAATATCAAGAACCTTAAAAGACTTAGTATGTAGATACAAAACCATGAGAGGTTTTCAAGTACATCGTAAAGCCGGTTGGGATACCCATGGTTTACCAGTAGAATTAGGAGTAGAAAAAGAATTAGGAATTACTAAAGAGGATATTGGGATTAAAATAAGCGTTGAAGACTATAATCAAAAATGCCGTGAAGCTGTAATGCGCTATAAAGATAAATGGGACGCATTAACAGAAAAAATGGGCTATTGGGTAGATCTTGAGCAACCCTATATTACCTTTGATAATAATTATATCGAAACCCTCTGGTGGGCATTAAAAGAACTTTACAAAAAAGATTTCTTATATAAAAGTGTAAGCATTCAACCCTACTCTCCAGCAGCAGGCACAGGCTTAAGCAGCCACGAGGTCAATCAACCCGGCACCTATAAAGAA
>JBDHYE010000154.1:0-4806 GCA_039811245.1 Chitinophagaceae bacterium
TTCAAAATCGGGGTGGCTTAAATTCTTCTGATTGATATTAGTGCCTATTTCTATACCGGGTAAATGCAGCTCTTTAACACAGCGCTCCAATTCTTTTAAAGAGAGCTCAATATCTTGAAGGGGTAAGGTGCCTAAGCCTATAAAATGTTTGGGCTGTTCTTGGCATACTTGTGCAATATGATTATTGAAAAACTGAGCGGTTTCTAAGCCATGCATTGGCTTAGCCCAATAATTAAAAAGTACCGGTATGGTAGAAAGCACTTGTGTCCCTACCGAAGTGAGGTCCATCTCTGGCAGTCTGGCTTTAGGGTCCCAGCAGTTTTGGTCTATCTCTCTAAACACCGTATCGCCTTTGATCATACGGGCACAGCCAGCGCAATGATGCTCTAAATGTATAAAGTCTCCATAACCAAATTTTTTAAAATAATTTGGAATATGCTCTGGCATAATATGGGTATGAATATCAATCTTAGTAGGGCTCATGTGTTAAAATAAAATTTTGACCTTATCATCATCAGAGTATAAGGTGTAGTAAATAAATAGGACACTATTGCTTTATGGCGCAATACTTAGCTCAATACGCTCTTGAGCATTTATAGTATTGTTTTGATGCGTATAAACAATGTTGTATATGCTTATTTGCACGCTACCGGCATTTAGATGTTTTAATGCATTTTTAGCTTCTTGGCTTAATACAGCACCACTTATGGTAAAGCGTTGTGGGCTTTGAGCGTCGGTATTAATTTCAAAAGTATAACTGTTTATCTTATTGCTTTTGTCGTTACATAATAACTTAGGATAATCTAAAAGCTGTGCCACACTTGCTTTTGAAGCTGTAGTTAATGTTCCGAAATTAAAAAGGGCTTGTGTTTTTTGTTGCCCAAAACAAAGTTGGCTTATTAATAAAAACAGCAGTATGCTTAGGTTTTTCATAATTTTTAATCTGTTTATGTAAAACCAAAATTAAGCAATAGTTTATATAATTTGTAAACTATGACCAGTATAAATTAAGGCTAGGATAATAAGCCCTATAATAATACGGTAGATGCCAAAAACTTTGAAACCGTGTTTGCTCACAAAGTGAATAAAACTTTTTATAGCAAAAATGGCTACAATAAAGCCTACAAGGTTGCCCCAGGCTAAGAGCTGCCACTCTTTAGCATTGAGTCCGCCTCCAGCTTGATAATAATCTAATATTTTTTTTGCGGTAGCAGCAAACATAGTCGGTACCGCTAGAAAAAATGAAAATTCTGCTGCGGCTTTACGGGTTAGTTTTTGCTGCATACCGCCTATAATGGTAGCAGCAGAGCGTGATACACCGGGTATCATGGCTAAACATTGGAATAAGCCAATGATAAAAGCATTTTTATAAGGTACAGCATCGGCATCATCATTTTTATTGTTTTTCCATACTTGGTCAATAAATAATAGTACGATACCGCCTAATACTAGTGCTACAGCTACCGCCTTGGGGTTTTCGAGCAGTTGGTCTATGGCATCTGAAAAGAGTAAACCAAAAATCATAGCAGGGATAAAGGCTACCAATAATTTTAAATAAAAACCAATGCTTTTAAAAAAATGTTTGAAATAAAGCACCAATACAGAAAGTATGGTACCAAACTGAATGGCTACTGTAAACAGCTTGACAAATGGGTCTGACTGGATACCCATTAAGGAGCTAGCAAGGATCATGTGACCGGTAGAAGAAACAGGTAAAAATTCTGTTAGTCCTTCGATAATAGCAAGTAGTATAGCGTGTATGAAGCTCATAGTTGAGAATACGGTTGTAAATAACGTAAGTTTGTGTTAGGGTATGTTAAGGTACTTATGGGTTTGTAAGCAGAGTTTCCACTGGGGTTGCGCTTTAACATAGGCTATAATCTCTTCTTGTAATGTAGATTTTTTATCCCATTCGGTTTGCAGGTATAGCATACAGTGTTTAGGTACAAGGGCGGCATATTTTTCCGCCCATTGAAAATCGGAACGATTAAAAATGATAATCTTTAATTCATGCGCCCAAGCTAAATTTTCTTCTAGCGGTGCTTTAAATTTTTTTGGAGAGAGTGTTACCCAGTCCCATTGTCCACTTAAAGGGCTCGATGCAGAGGTTTCGATATGGGTTCTAAAACCAGCTTGTTTAAAGGCCGTTGTTAGCGGTGCTAAAGGGTACATGCTGGGTTCTCCTCCTGTTATCACTACTATTCTTGCTGGGTATTGTTGAGCTGCTGTTACTAAGGCTTCTACACTCATTAGTGGGTACTTATCTGCCTCCCAGCTTTCTTTTACATCGCACCATACACAGCCCACATCACAACCTGCCAAGCGGATAAAATAAGCTGCATGACCCGCATAAGCACCTTCACCCTGAAGGGTGTAAAAATGCTCCATAATTGGGTACTGCATTGGTTTTTCCATGTTTATTTTAGCAATCGTATTATTGTTTTAGTGCAGCCGCTTTCAAGGTGTTTTTCATAAGTGCACAGATGGTCATTGGACCTACGCCTTTGGGTACCGGAGTGATATAGCTGCATTTTGGAGCCACCTGTTCAAAATCTACATCGCCTACCAATCGGAAACCACTTTTCTTTGTAGCGTCTTCCACTCTGTTAATTCCTACATCTATTACAATAGCACCTTCTTTAACCATATCAGCACTTAAAAATAGCGGTTTACCTATCGCTACCACAAGTACATCAGCCTGTAGGGTCATCTCTTTTAAATTTTTTGTTCCGCTATGACAAAGGCTTACAGTAGCATTGCAACCTGCACTATTTTGAGCTAAAAGCACACTCATAGGTGAGCCTACAATATGACTGCGGCCTATGACTACGGCATGTTTTCCTTTTAAATCAATACCATAATGCGCTAACATCAACAAGATACCGTAAGGGGTAGCCGGTAAAAAACTATCTTGACCTAAAAGCATTTTGCCTTGAGAGATAGGGTGAAAACCATCTACATCTTTTTGAGGGGCTATGGTGTTGATAATGGCGTTTTCTGATATATGCTTAGGGAGCGGTAATTGTACTAATATACCGTCAATTTCAGGGTTTTCGTTAAGTTGTTCAATTTCTAAAATAAGCTGTGCCTCACTAATATCGGTATCAAAGCGTAAAAGTGTTGATTGGAATCCTAACGCGGCACAGGTCTTTACTTTGTTGCCTACATAAGCTTCGCTGGCGGGGTTATGACCAACTAGTATGGCTGCTAAATGAGGTGTTTTACCCCCTTTAGATTGCAGTTGTAGTACTTCTTCTTTAATTTGTTCTTTTATATGGTGGGCTACTACTAAGCCTTCTAATAATTGCATGGTGCAAAGATACAATTATCCCTCAATGCAATTTGTTGTATTTAAGTTTATAAATGAGTTTTTTTGAAAGAAAATAGCGCTATTAGGACTTATAAGCTATTGGGTATTTTGTTGTAATTCTTGCATTTTACTACTCATTTGTTGGTGGATTGTAGCTTTAAGGTCGGGGAGCTCTTTTAGGCTTAAGCCTTGAGTATAAAAGGGTTTAAGTGCGTAAACCCTATTTTTACCGGGGTTTAAGCGGTACCAACCGCTATAATGCCATCTTTTTTTAGTGTCTGGAAAAAGTAAGGCCACAATCGGTACTTGTGCCTCAATAGCCAATCGGAATGCCCCATCATAAAAGCTTTTCATGGGGCTTTCACTTTCATTAAAAGTGCCTTCGGGGTACAGAAAAACACTGCAATTTTCATTAAGAAGCTGTTTCATCATTTCCATACTTCTAGCACGGCTTTGGAGCTTTGAACGGTCCACCATTATGGCGATTTGCGCATAGATAAAACCAAATAGCGGTGCTTTGGAAATTTCATATTTCCCTAAGGGTTTAAAAGCATAGTCTAGTACATCAAAAATGATAATAGGGTCTAAATAAGACACATGATTGGCAATGATGACATAAGGGCCTTGAGCAGGAATGGCATTCATTTTCTGTACTTGTAAACCACAGCAACGCAGCCAAACCTTACACCATAAGCGTGTAAGCTGCCGTATCCGCTTTTGGGCAATACTGGGTTTCAAACGACTAAAAATAAAATAAAAGGGCAACACTAAAAATAGTGTTGCCAGAAAAAAGAGGATGACATAAATCAGGTAAAATCCATGTATAAGTTTACGTAACATAGCCTATATGCTTACTACATACCTGGAAATAAAGCTCTACCTAGCCCCTCACGAAAAGGCCAAGGAATACTTAATAATATCAAAATGATTGAGAGGAGTGTAAAGCGGAATATTTTTTTATATTTTACTTGATCGTCAATAGATTTTTTGGTAAAGGCATAAGCGATATGCGCACATACTACGGCTAGTAGCATACCTACTAAATGCTCTACCGCATAGAAACGCCCTACAGGGTCTTTCATCACAGTACCCATACCTGCATTTTGAATATTTTTGAGTCCCCATGCGCCTGTAAAGTATAAGATCAGAACTATGAGTAATTGGATATCCATGGATATCATAAAGAATAAAGCAGGTTTTTTATCTTTTGCCTCCCAGCTTTTTCTTTTGCTCATGGCAACATAACTTTTAACTAGGGTTAGGAGTGCTAAAATAATAACAGCCCATCTTAAAGTACTGTGTAAGTGTATCATAATGTTTTTTGTTTGGGCAAATGTAGGTTAAAAAAAGCATTATTTTGTGTAGAGTTGGTTTTCTATCATCGCTTGGTGATAGTTTTGTCTAAACGCTTTTAAATACCGCTCTGTATGTTCTAAAAGTGCTTTGTTTTTATAGATTAAATCTCTCTTTTTTCCGTTCTTTTATGTCTGATATTC
>JBDHYE010000155.1:0-4758 GCA_039811245.1 Chitinophagaceae bacterium
AAGTCTCTTCTTTAGATTTTTTACTAGTTTTCGTTTCTTTTTCTACAGTTTTAGCTGGTGCTTCATCTTGGTGCACTTCTTCTGTTGAAACATCTTTAGATTTTTTTGAGGCTTCTGATATTTGACCCTTTGGCAATGAGATTTCATCGCTCTTCTTCTTAACTAACTTATCTTTAGCAAACTCTGCCTGCAGAGCGAAATACATTTCCTCTGTCAATTTAGTATTGGGGTTACTCGCATTAATTTCGAAGTTCTTTGTTGAAAGAAATTCGATTAATGTTTCTTTACCAATATTAAATTCTTTAGCAGCCGCCAATAACCTTGGCGTGGTGTTTTTTGTACTCATTCGTTATTTTAATCAAAAATGATGCTTGTTTTTGTTTTTTGCACATTCATTTATTGGGTACACAAATCTACAAATTTTGTAGCCAATATTAGTGTTTCATTATTAAAGAAGAAAAAATGCTATTGATCATCTTCTTCATTTTGTTCAAATTCTGCTTTAATAATATTTTGTACCTCTTGTACAGTTTCTAATTCAAGGTCTGTGCGTCTTGAAAGCTCTTCAACACTGGCATTTAAAATACTTAAAGCCGTATCGTATCCCACTTTTTTAAATTCTTCAATCACCCATTCTTCAATCTCGTCGCTAAATTCTTCAAGGTCAATATCAAATTCGTTATTGTCATCGTAAGCTACGTCTCTAAACACATCTATAGTGTATTCTGTAAGGTCTTGAGCTAATTTAATATTAACGCCTTTTTTACCAATCGCTAATGATACTTGATCTGGCTCTAAAAACACATCGGCATGTTTTTTCTCTGTATCAATATTCATTCTGTTTATTTTAGCAGGTGTTAATACCCGCTGTATGAGCAAGTGAATATTGTTAGTGTAATTAATGATATCTATATTTTCATTTCTCAACTCACGTACGATACCGTGTATTCTACTTCCTTTCATACCTACGCAGGCTCCTACTGGATCTACCCTATCATCATAGCTTTCTACAGCTACTTTTGCTCTTTCACCAGGCTCTCTTACTACTTTTTTAATGGTAATAAGCCCTTCCATAATTTCAGGCACTTCTACTTCTAATAATTTTTCTAAAAATGAGGGAGCTGTTCTACTAATGATAATTACTGGATTATTACCTCTTAATTCTACTTTTTTAACGATAGCTTTAATGGTCTCTCCTTTTCTAAAAAAGTCTGCTGGGATTTGTTCGTTTTTAGGCAGGATCAATTCATTGTCCTCATCATCTAAAATGAGCATTTCTTTTTTCCATATTTGGTAGAGTTCTCCTGTTATAAGATGCCCTACACGTTCAGCATATTTTTTAAGCAATGCATTTTTTTTCAATTCATCAATACGTGATGCTAAAGTTTGTTTTGCTGCCAATATAGCTCTACGTCCAAACTCTTGCATTTTCATTTCTTGATAAACTTCTTCTCCAACACTATAATCGGGCTCTATTTTAATTGCTTCAGAGTAGGCTATTTCTAGGTTATCGTCTTCTACTTCATCATCTTCTACGATGGTTCTACGTCTAAATATTTCTAAGTCTCCGGTTTGGTCGTTTACGATAATATCAAAATTCTCGTCGCTTCCGTATTTTTTACGAAGTAAGGTTTTAAAAACATCTTCTAAAACCTTCATTAAGGTAGGGCGGTCAATGTTTTCGGCATCTTTAAATTCCTGAAATGATTCAATAAGATTGATACTTGACATAACTACATGTTTTATTGTTTTTTGATTAAAAAATTATTGTTGTTTATTTAAAATGAAATTTGAATTATTGCTTGTTTAATGGTATTCAAAGGCACTTGAAGGGTTTCAAATAGTTTTTTCTTAGGGTCTTTACAGATTTCTAAACTGAGTAAATCGTCTTGAACTTCTAATAATTTACCCATAACTTTTGAATTGTCTTGCAATTCTACCTCTATCTTTCTTCCAATATTTTTTTGGTATTGGCGGAATAGTACTAAGGGCTCATCAATACCAGGACTACTCACTTCTAAGCTGTAGTCGTTATCAGTAAATAAGGCTAAAGCTTCTATTTGGTTCCGTAAGGCTCTATTCACAGAACTACTTTTGGCAATAGAGAAACCTGAGTCTGCATCTAAAAATACCTTTACATTATTAGTAGGCTTAATGCTTATTTTTACAATAAACATATCTGTACCTTCAAGAATGGGTTGAAGTAGTTGTTCTATTTTTGCAATGATATCCATAAGGGGTATAAAATATGGGGACACATCGTGTGTCCCCATCTCTAACGCTTTTTCAAATGCAAAGGTAAGCAATAATTTGGAATATTTTTCACTATTTTTAAAAAAAACATCGGGCCAGCGATAGTAACGGATACCCCGCAGCGTAGTGTAACGAAGCGAGGAGTAGTAGTGGATAGCGCGGTGCGTAGCAGGCCCCATAAAATAATTGTTTATAAAAAAACGGGTTTTTGCTTTTAAGGATTTCAATTACCTTTGCAGGCTTTAAAGACCTTTAAATACAAGGTTTTTTTTGATTTAATACAATGAGTGCAATAATAGAAAAACTAGAAGCCATCAAGGCGCGATTTGATGAGCTGGGTATTGCGCTTACCAACCCTGAGGTGGTAGGCGATAATAAGCGTTTTATGAGTTTAAGTAAGGAATACCGTAAATTAGAGAAAATAGTAGAACCTTGCAAAAAATACCGTTTATGCCTAGACAATATCGCCTTTGGCAAAGAAGTATTAAATACGGAGAGTGATGCCGATTTGAGAGAGATGGCGAAATTAGAATTAGAAGAACAAGAAACACTATTAGAGCAACTAGAAGAAGAGATTAAAATCTTATTAATCCCTAAAGACCCTCAAGATGAAAAAGATGTAATACTGGAGATAAGAGCCGGTACTGGTGGAGATGAGGCAAGTATTTTTGCTGGTGATTTAGTGCGTATGTACTTAAGATACTGTGAGAAAAAAGGCTGGAAGGTAAGCCTAGTAAGCGAAACCGAAGGTACAGTAGGCGGCTATAAAGAGGTGCAGCTAGAAGTAAAAGGGGAAGATGTATATGGTACTTTAAAATTTGAAAGTGGTGTACACCGTGTACAAAGGGTACCAGCTACTGAGGCTAGTGGCAGGCTACATACTTCTGCGGCAACCGTAGTGGTCATGCCTGAAGCGGAGGAGATTGATTTTGAACTTAAAGAGAGCGACCTAAAAATGGAAACGGCACGAAGTGGTGGTGCTGGTGGTCAAAACGTAAATAAGGTTGAAACTAAAGTAATCTTGACGCATATCCCTACGGGTACGGTGATTACCTGCCAGACCGAACGTACACAGTTGGGCAACCGTGAAAAAGCAACCGCTATGATGCGTACCAAACTGTATGAAGAGCAAGTAAGAAAGCAAGAAGATGAAATATCGTCAAGAAGAAAAAGCTTAGTAAGTACGGGCGACCGCTCTGCTAAAATACGCACTTACAACTATCCTCAAGGTAGAATCACCGACCATAGAATCAATATGACCGTTTATACTTTAGATGCCTTTATGAATGGTGATATACAAGAAATGATCAGTGCCTTAGCTTTTGCAGAAAACGCAGAAAAAATGCAAGCTGGTGAAACCATACTCTAAACATTATTTTATACTAAATCCTTAGCTCTTACGTTTTTAAACACATAATTCAACCGCTTTATGCAGCATATATCGTTTAACTTGGTAGAAATTGTCAAGTTGTTAAACCAAAATAGAAAATTTTTAATTGGCATCAGTTTGCTAGCCTGTATAGTAGCTGCTGTAAGCTATAAATTAAGCAAGCGAAGCTATAAAGCAGAGGCTGAAGTCTATATGCTGAATCCGCTATATGGTGATAGAAACCATATCCTGCGCCGCTCTGAAGGGGATATGCGTTTTGTAGATTATTTTGGCACAGAGGGTGATGTAGATAAAATAATGACCTTAATAGCCTCAAAAGATGTGGAAGATTCTGTGATTACCTATTGTGGTTTATACGGTGCTTATGTATTAGATTATGGCAACCCTAGAGATAGAGCGGCAATGCATGCTCGTTATAAAAGTAGTTTTGAATCTAAAAGAACAGAAAATGCAAGTGTGATGTGCAGCTTTGAAGATAAAGACGCCAAACGCTCCGCTCAAGTGCTTGATGCCATTGTAAAAATTACAGATTATAAGTTTAGACAGTATTTATCTATTGTTAAAACAAATGCCAAAATCCGTATTGAGAAAAAGATAGCTGAGGTGGATACTGAAATAACGCATTATACTGATAGCTTAATAAAACTAAGAGAACAATATCAAATTTTTGACCTTATAAGTCCTAACCGTAAAAATATATTAGTCAATAGTATTAAAGGCGGCACCCACACTGCTGAAGGGGTTGAAATGATTCAAAACCTTGAATCTATCAAAGACCAACTGGTAATAAACCGTAGCGAATTAATGGCTACCGCCAATGAGTTAGGTACTACGGATAAAGATGAATTGGCAATGCTGCACTATGTGAGCACACCACAAACACCTAATAAGCCTTCTGGTCTAGGTTTTATCCTTACTTGTATCACTGCTACGATAGCTGTTTTCTTTTTTAGTGCCTTATTAGTTATACTATTAGGTTATATCAAGGCATTAGCAAAAGCAAATCCTTAATAAATATAAATGTTTACATTTTCTCCCAATTTACAAAAATTGCTCTTGTGGTGTGGCAGTGCTGTCATGTTACTCTGTGTAGTGTTTTTTGTATGTTTTGAAAA
>JBDHYE010000156.1:0-4741 GCA_039811245.1 Chitinophagaceae bacterium
TCGGGGTGGTCGGGTCCGAGGACTCGTAGCCGGTCGGTCAGGAGCTGCTCGAGTTCGGCGGCCGCGCCTGCGGCGTTGCCGGCTGTGCCGTGCCAGTGGGCGATGCTGGCGCGGGTGGTGAGGGTCTCGGGGTGGTCGGGTCCGAGGACTCGTAGCCGGTCGGTCAGGACCTGCTCGAGTTCGGCGGCCGCTGCCGCGGGTTTGCCGGCCTGCCCTCGCCAACGGGCGATGCTGGCGCGGGTGGTGAGGGTGTCCGGATGATCGGGACCCAGAACCCGCAGTTGATGGATCAACAGTTCCTCAGCGACTGTTGCCGCTGCCGCGGGGTTGCCGGCTTCGCTGTGCCAGTAGGCAATACTTTCGCGAGTGCTGAAGGTGTCCGGATGATCGGGACCCAGAACCCGCAGCTGATCGGCCAACACCCCCTCGAAGGAGGAATCTGTGGGATCGCCGGCACGCGCGTGCAAGTAGGTGATGGCGTATCGGGTGGTGAAGGTGATGGGGTGGTCGGGTCCGAGGACTCGTAGCTGGTCAGTCAGGACATGCTCTAGCTCAGCGACACCGGAATCACCGATATAGATGCGCAAAGCGGCGATCATGGTCCGGTTGGTGAGGGTCTCGGGGTGGTCGGGTCCGAGGACTCGTAGCTGGTCGGTCAGGAGCTGCTCGAGTTCGGCGGCCGCGCGGCCGCTTTCGCCGGAACTGATGCGCCAAGCCGCTATGTTGCCGCGGATCAACAGGGTTTGCAGATGGTCAGGTCCCAGGACTCGTAACTGGTCGGTCAGAACCTGCTCGAGTTCGGCGACCGTGGCCGCGGAGATGCCGGCCTGCCCTCGCCATTCAGCGACGTTGGCGCGGGTGGTGAGGGTGTCGGGGTGGTCGGGTCCGAGGACTCGTAGCTGGTCGGTCAGGAGCTGCTCGAGTTCGGCGGCCGCTACCGCAGGTTTGCCGGTCTGCCCTCGCCAACGGGCGGCGTTGTGCCGGATGGTGAGGGTGTCGGAATGGTCCGCTCCGAGCACACTCTTAGCAATACCGATGAGGTGGTGGCTGTGTTCGAGGGCTTCGGCTAGGAGCCCGGCTTCCCCCAAACTTCTGTTCTGTCGAACGACCAAGGGCTGAACTCCCGTGGACAAGTCCCACAGTATTCGGTGATGCATCATAGCGTCGTGATCTTGAATAGTGCGCGAATTTGCCCGCAGGACAGCGGTGTGGGTGGGATCGTGTTCAATCTCGGGCCAGATTTGCACCAGGGCGTTAGCTGTTGCGCGGCCGGCAACGAGCGTCTCGGTGATGTCTTGTTCGCGGGCGAGCCGGCCGGTCAGTGGATGTGTGCGGATGGCTCGGGCGCCAAGCTGTGGGGTGTGGCTCGTCAGCGACAAGTTGCGCAGCGCCGACAGCGCGGTTCGGATCTCTGACTCGGTCGCCTCGAGGTAGGTGCTGACCGACTGTGTGTCGAGGAGCTCGCGTGGCGCGCCGGTGGGGTCGAGCATCCCCAGCAAGATCAACAACTTGGTGGCGTGCGGGGACTGAGTGCTAGCCCGACCGAGGGCGATCTGGAAGGCCTGATGCAGCGGCTTGGTGTAACCGTCCGCTCGCGCGGTCGTTGGCAGTACCTGGTCAAGAGGCTCGACTGCGAGTCGTGTTCGGTAATCGGTGATGGTGGTCTGATCGGTGATGATCACCGCCGCCGCCTGCCCCAACCCCAGCGGATGGTCCCCCAAATCCTCAGCTAGTGCCTCGGCCTGGCCCATCGCATCGACAGGTAGGTCAGCGGCGTGCCCGGTGAGCCGCCGGGTCAGATAGTCGACCGACTCTGTCCGTGTGTAGTGGTCGACCGACTGCAGCTGGCGGCCCTCGTTGGACAGAACCGCCGCCCTCGACAGGGTGGTCACCACCGTCAACCCCCGGCCCGTGACCGGCGGCCACCAACCGGATCCTGTGTCGGTGGTGGTCAAATCCGTGGGGTTGGTGAGGTCGTCGAGGATGATCAGCCACGACCTGTTCTCGGGTGGCGCGGTCAACCAGCCCAGGAACCGGGCCGACCGCTCCTCCACCCCTTCGCCAGGGTCAGCGATCCCGACGGCGACCGCAGCGTCGGCGTAGCCGGACAGCACCTGGTCCCGGCTGGTCGCCGGCACCCACAACCGCAGATCAGCAGTCGATTCCGCGAACACCGCAGCAGCGATCTGGGTCTTGCCGAACCCACTCGACCCCGACAACACCACCGTTCCACTCGTTGGGAGAGTCGCGGTGATCTCGCGATCCTGATAGGCCTGCGCCCGCGCCGGCGCCGGCCGCGGCACCACCGGCCACGAGACCTGCTTCTGTCCACCAGGCCGCTGCAGCAGCTCCTGCACCCCGGCGTCGACACCCCGCACGCTCGCGTGGATGTCATCGAGCTTCGACATCATCACGACGAGCTGCTGCAGGGCCTCAGCCATCCCCGCCGACAGCGCCCGCTGCGACGTCGGCGCCAACACCACCAACTGCTTCGCCGCCGACACCAACACCGCGTCGTACAGGTCCTCAGCCTGAGGCACGACCAGGTCCTGGCGGACCCTGGTCCCACCATGGGCACGGACCCAGGCTGGGAACTCGTCCGGCCGGGCCAGCGCCGTTGACAACGCCGCCTGATCCTCGGCCAAGCCGGCCACCACGTCCGCCGCGATCTGCGCCGCCGCCGCGGCCTCCTGATCAGTCATCTGGGCCCGCAGCCGGGCCGGGACATCAGCCTCGATCCGAGACGCAAACACCCGGCCCAGATCCTTCCGCTTCGGCTTCGCCCGAAACGACCCGACCCCGCCCACAGCGTCATCGACCATGTCCGCCAGATCCGGGTCCCCGTACAGACGCAGCACCACCTTGCCCACCGCAATCCCAGCACCCAAAGCCCACTCCACCGCCACACCCAAAACCTAACCAAACTCGAGCTCGACCGATGCCGGTCATGGGCTTCGACCTCAAAGAACTGCCGAGAGGTGGCAGGTGTTCAACTGCAGCTCGAGCTCGCCAGCTCCGCGCCGGCCAACTAGTCGTTTGGACGAAACCCTCATGTGTGAGGGGACGTTGGGCGGTCCAGGACGTCCGCCGGGACTGTCCGGTAAACGGTGGAACTGGCTGGTCTGAGATCCGAGAGGAGTCAGACCATGACTGACACGATCGATGTCGTGGCAGCAGACCAGGAGCCGGAGGGCGGGCCGCAGAGCCCGCCGGTCCCGGTGGACCAAGAGCAGGTAGCTGAGCAGCTTCTCGCCCAGGCCAGGGCGCAAGGAGTGGAGCTGATTGGCCCGGACGGGTTGTTGAACCAGCTCACCAAACGCGTGCTGGAGACCGCACTGGAGGAGGAGATGTCGGCCCACTTGGGCTATGACAAGCATGATCCGGTCGGCCGTAACCGCGGCAACTCCCGCAACGGCACCAGGGCGAAGACGGTGTTGACCGAGATCGGACCGGTCGAGATCGAGGTCCCTCGCGACACTGATGCCAGCTTCCAGCCGCAGATCGTGAAGAAGCGGCAACGACGACTGACCGGGGTCGACGAGATCGCGTTGTCGTTGACTGCCCGCGGGTTGACCACGGGAGAGATCTCCGCGCACTTCGCCGAGGTCTACGGTGCCTCGATCTCGAAGGAGACGATCTCCAAGATCACCGACAAGGTGATCGAGGAGATGACCGAGTGGTGCAACCGGCCGCTCGACCCGGTGTATCCGGTGATCTTCATCGACGCCATCGTGGTCAAGGTCCGTGATGGTCAGGTCCGGAACAAGCCGATCTACGTTGTGGTCGGGGTCACCGTCCACGGCGAACGCGACATCCTCGGCCTGTGGGCCGGCGACGGCGGTGAGGGTGCGAAGTTCTGGCTGCAGGTCCTCACCGAGCTGAAGAACCGCGGCGTCGCTGATGTGTGCATCGCGGTCTGCGACGGCTTGAAAGGGCTGCCCGAGGCGATCACCAGCGTGTGGGAGCTCGCGCTGGTCCAGGCCTGCATCCTGCACCTCATCCGCAACACGTTCCGGTTCGCCTCCCGCAAGTACTGGGACCAGATCGCCCACGACCTGAGGCCGGTTTATACCGCCGCCTCAGAGGCCGAAGCGCTGGCCCGGTTCGAGGAGTTCGAAGAGAAGTGGGGCAAGCCCTATCCGGCGATCAGCCGGCTGTGGCGCTCAGCCTGGTCGGAGTTCGTGCCGTTCCTGGACTACGACGTCGAGATCCGCAAGATCATCTGCTCAACCAACGCGATCGAGTCGATCAACGCCCGCTACCGCCGCGCAATCCGGGCCCGCGGGCACTTCCCCTCCGACCAGGCCGCGTTGAAGTGTCTCTACCTGGTCACCCGGTCACTAGACCCGACCGGCAAGGGCAAGGCACGATGGGCGATGAGGTGGTTGAGTCGGCCTGGGACGCGGTGCCGGCATTGCTGCCGGTCCGTTTCCCCAGGCCGCTCGCCGAACCGGGCGTGCGCCTCTCAACGCACCCGGCTCTCCACGGTCAGCTGTTCGGTAGTGCTCGGTGCAGGTAGGGGTTGGGGATCTTCTCGCCCCGGTAGTGGTAGCGGGTGACCGTCACCGATGCTGGGTTGAACAAGATCACTCCGTCGGCTCCGAAGGGGAGCCATGCCCCGCTCGGGGTGGTGAATCGTCGGCGGAACTCTCTCCACTGCCAGCGGTGTTGTCCGTCACTGATGTTGCCGAGGATGCCGTCATTGGTGTTGCCGATGGTGTGGGTGTGGAGAGGCCCCGCC
>JBDHYE010000157.1:0-4690 GCA_039811245.1 Chitinophagaceae bacterium
TTAGTTCAAAATAAGCCTAAAAGCTTTACAGTAAAGAGTTTTAGTATTTTTACTTTTGTTTTTTAGACAAAAAGCATTTTAAAAACTCGGGAAACGAAGTTGCTAACATTTTGTTGAAAAAAAAATGAAAAATGATTTTTTTATTTCAAAAGAATTACAGTTTGGGCGTTCGGCGATAAAAAATTTTTTTTCTTAGAAAATTGAAAATTTATTGAACCAAATTGTTTAGATTTTTCGCCCACTTGAAAAAGGATATTTTCTTTGTTTTGGGCGTTTTTTATGCTCCATATTTTTTCTTCATTAGGATACTTGGAGTTTAACAGCCATAAGTCTATATGTGCACTGTTTTTAATCCCATTAATCAGTTCAGCAATCGAATAGTGTTCTGCCACACAAAGTATAAAATCACAATGCTGTTTTTTCTTTAAATATTTTGCCCAAAGATGAATGCTTTCAATCGTTTCGGTATAAGATAATAGTCTAGGCTTTTGAATACTATTGTTCTTATCTGGTTTAAGCATATACAATAGCCCAATTTTAATTGTTTCTTTTTCAATAATCTGATAATGATTAATATGTTCATTACCCTCATCTTTACAGTTGGTACAAAGTAGCTTTTTCCCATTATTAATTGGTTCATAATCCCTATTTTGATGGTAGCAATAAACATCAAACAAGTTTTGATTCGCACTGTCTTCTAATGATTGCTGTAATAATACTTGCCAATCTGTTGAAATCCCTAAATTTATTAAAAGAGCATTGCTGTTGCTGCTTTTCGTATTAGAGATTTTTTCTTCAAGCGTATTAAGGATATTGAGTCTTTCATAAATACTACTATCCTTATTTTGCGCCCAATATGGCTCTAACTTTAGCCATGAGATATTGAGGGTTTCAATACTATCTTTAGAAGTTTGTGCATTTAATACTTTAGCGTAAAATATTAGCAGGCTAAAGAATAAAAATATATAAGCTTTTGATAGGTTAATCTTCATAATAAATTCGATGGTCAATGTTTGAGCTAATCATGTGTTTTTGGGTAGTATCTAAATATTGTTTCAAAACGATATTTTGCAACTGGATACCCAAATCTATTTGTTCTATTTTAGTATCAGATAGGGGTTCTATAAATTGTTTTATGAAAAAACGATCAGCAGCTATAATATAGACATAGTTTAAGCCAATGGTCTGTTTCTGAATCCGTATATTATTTGCTTTATTGTTTTTGATACTAAATTGAATACCTTTAATAGGGCATCCTCCTTGCGCCGCAATACTATCACAGAGTTGTATTAACTCCTTGCCACTCATTTTTATCTTAAATAGTGGTGTAGGGTAGGGAAATAAATTATAAACGTCTTTAAGATGCAGCGCACCTGGAGCAATATAGCTGGAATGGATACTATTATAGGCAATAAAACAAGCTTGAATGGGTTCATCAAAATGACTGTTGAGGTATTCAAAACACAAATCGCTCAACCAATTACCCAAAGTGCCTTCTGGCTGCGCTTTTGTGAGTGGAAATGTAATTTGAGCAAGTACTTTATCTTCTAATTTTTGAATGATACGGTCATTTTTAAGATTTAATTTTTTGGTGTCAATTGATGTAACATCTATTTGCTCGGAGTTTAAAAATTTAAAATAGAGCGTTTTATCTTGCCCTGTACTGTTTGTTGTTATTATAAATTGAAATATGAGAACAATAAAAATTGATTTAAGCTTCGCTATTGAGGCTTTAAAAAATAGGTGGATTGGGTTCATATTATACATTCATTAAGGTGCTTCAAATATAGAAATAAAATAATGAGTTATTTGATGTTATTTTCTAATTCACTTCGTTTTGTAACTAAATTATTGTGTATTGTAGCGGTAATAATTATTATTTGAAAATGAACAATGTAATTGATTTTAACAATAAATACACTTTAAGCCCTTTTGAATTGCATTGAAATCGATTAATGTTAATTATCTTTGCGAGCTTAAATTTTAAGTAACAAAAATTAAATACTGTTTTTGTACAAATGGCAATATTAGGGTCGCTTATTTCAAGATCATTAAAACTACGTAAAAAATTTACGCTCCCGGTAGCTTCTGGTATTAGTTATCAAAAACACACACTAAGGCAATTATTAGAACGTGGTCAATATACTTCTTTTGGTAAGCATTACGGTTTTGATAAAATTTTAGAACACGAAGTAGATTTTGTAAAAGCATTTAGAGAGCAAGTACCATTTCATACCTATAATGAAATGTATGCTGAATGGTGGCATAGGTGCATTGAAGGAGAAGAAAATGTTTGTTGGCCAGGAAAGGTGAAATATTTTGCATTAAGCTCTGGTACATCAGAGGCTGCAAGTAAGCAGATACCGGTAACTCAAGATATGATCAAAGCCATAAAGAAAATGGGCTTCAAACAGCTCTATAGTATGGCCAATTTTAAATTACCCAGTGCAGCATTCCAAAAAGGCATCTTAATGCTTGGAGGCACTACCACACTTTTTGAAAAAGGAGAGCACTATGAGGGTGATATGAGTGGTATCTCTGCTAAAAACATGCCCAAATGGGTAAGTAATTTACTATATAAACCCGGTAACAAAATTTCAAAACGTGAAAATTGGGAAGACCGCATTAAACTTATCGTGCGTAAAGCTAAAACTTGGGACGTAGGTATTATTTGTGGTGTGCCGGCTTGGGTACAGATTGTTATAGACCGTATTATTAAGTATCATAAAGTTGAAAATATCCATGAAATTTGGCCTAACCTATCCGTGTATATTCATGGTGGTGTAGCCTTTGAACCCTATAAAGAAAGTATTGGTAAATTATTAGGAAAACCGATAACTTATATTGAAACCTACATGGCCTCAGAAGGGTCTTTTGGTTTTCAAGCCCGCCCCAATGAGCAAGGTATTAAGTTAGTTTTAAACAATAATATCTTCTTTGAGTTTGCTCCTTTTAATGCACAAAATTTTGATGAAGAGGGGAATCCTAAAAAAGGATTAAAAACCTATTTAATTCATGAAGTGCAAGAAAATACCGATTATGCCGTGATGATTAGTACTTGTGCAGGTGCTTGGCGTTATTTGATTGGTGATGTCATTCGTTTTACAAATCCATCAGAATATGAAATCGTGATCACTGGTAGAACAAAACAATTTTTAAGTATTTGTGGTGAGCATACCTCTGTAGATAATATGAATAAAGCTATTGAAACTGTAGCAAGGGAATTAAATATTACCATACCTGAGTTTACTGTTGCAGGCTTTAAATATGATGATTTGTTTGCGCATAAATGGTATATTGGTACCGATAATCCACTGGTTGATGCCTCAAAAGTAAAAGCAATCATTGATCGTACATTATGCGAAATAAATGATGATTATAAAGTGGAACGAAGCTCTGCTCTTAAAGAAATCTTTGTAGAAGTAATGCCTAGTAAAGTATTTTATGACTATTTAAAATATAAGGGTAAAGATGGTGCTATGAATAAGTTCCCAAGGGTACTAAAAGGTAAAGTATTTCAAGATTGGGAAAATTATTTACAATTACAAAAAGTACAATAAACATAAAATATGGAAAGAAAAGAAGGCTACGTTAGTCATAAAATAGAAAGAGGAATCGCTACGGTTGAGTTCTTTCACCCACAAAGTAATTCATTACCTTCTGTAATCTTATCAGAATTGGCAAAGACCATTAATGATATGGGTATTGATGAAAGAGTAAAAGTGATCATTTTACAAAGTGGTGGTGAAAAAGTTTTCTGCTCTGGTGCATCATTTGATGAATTAATTGCGATAGATAGCCTGTCAAAGGGTACAAATTTTTTTAGTGGCTTTGCCCATGTGATTAATGCTATGCGCAAATGTCATAAGCTAGTGATAGCAAGAGTTCAAGGTAAAGCTGTAGGTGGAGGTGTGGGCTTAATAGCTGCTGCAGATTATGCTATAGGATTAGAATCTGCATCGGTTAAATTAAGTGAGTTAGCAGTAGGTATTGGTCCTTTTGTAGTAGGGCCGGCAGTAGAGAAAAAAGTAGGTCCTTCAGCATTTTCTCAACTAGCTATAGACGCTACTGAGTGGCGTAGTGCAGAGTGGGCTAAAAGAAACCGTTTATATGCAGAGGTTTATGCTACTATACAAGAAGTAGATGATGCTGTAATGCGTTTAGCTACCAAATTAAGTAGTAGCAATCCTGAGGCAATGGCTGAATTGAAAAAAATATTTTGGAAAGGCGCCGAAAATTGGGATACACTCTTGGTGGAACGTGCTGCAATTAGTGGTAAGCTAGTATTAAGCGATTTTACTAGAAATGCAATTCAATCTTTTAAAAACAAAAAATAAATCAAAAACATTATAGCATGAGAGGTCCAGTATCACAATTTATAGAACATCATTACAGACATTTTAATGCAGCAGCACTCATTGATGCCGCAAAAGGATATGAAGCCCATTTGGCCGAAGGAGGTAAAATGCTGATCTCATTAGCTGGAGCTATGAGTACCGCAGAGCTTGGTATATCTTTAGCAGAAATGATCAGACAGGATAAAGTACATTTAATATCTTGTACAGGAGCTAACCTTGAAGAAGATGTAATGAACCTTGTAGCACACAATAGCTATAAAAGGGTGCCTAATTATAGAGATTTAACTCCACAAGAAGAATGGGACCTTTTAGAAAATCATTACAATAGAGTA
>JBDHYE010000158.1:0-4690 GCA_039811245.1 Chitinophagaceae bacterium
CTCGAGGCCGAGCAGGTGCTTGCCGAGCTAAAGCCCGGGGAAATCAGCGCGTGTTTGACGATTTTAAAGCCAGCTTTCGATACTGCGCGTAAGGCAGAGAGTTCGGGGATGCATGTTTTTGCTGGCCTGCGCGCTGGGCGGTATTCCACGGAGGGTGCTGGAGCCCTGCTTCTGGCCGCGTGCATGTGCGGTTTTGATGCCACTGGTGGCGAACTGCGCCTCGATGAAATATTCGCCGTTGTTCGGGCTTGATTGGGTGTGAAGCGGGGCGGTGTGCGGTTTTGTTCCTGTCATCGTGTACCGTCAGTGGTTTCGCAATCGGGGTGATATATGACAAAAGAGACGGCTGTATCTGTGGCCGAGTTTGAGGCGCTGCAGCGGCTGGTTTGCGACAGTCTTAGCGCGGATCGCATTGCCGCCGCGCGGTTGGTGATGGTCGATGGATTGTCGTACCCGGATGCTGCGGAGCGATACGGCGTGACGAGGCAGGCCGTCTGGAAGACCGTGCAGCGGATGTTTGAGACGCTGAATGCGTACCGTGAGGCGAGGGTGTTGGAAGATGCTGCGCTTGCGCGCGTCTTGCCCCGTGGGTGGCGACGGGCGACAGTGAGTGCACCAGGTGCAATTGTTGATCGGTTCGAAGCTGAAGCCGAGGTGGCGTACCAGGCGCGTATGCATCAAGTTGCTGCTGCAGAAGCGGCATTGAGAGCGGCGCAAGTCGTAAAAAAAAGCCCGGCCAATCGGCCGGGCTAGGTCTAGTCAAGCCGGAGCGGGGTAAGCAGCGGCTTCGAAAATTATAGCGGATGGTGGATATGGCAAGCAAAAAACAGGATACGGTGATTGATTACCGGTCTGGTCATGTGCCTGAGTGGGTTCGCAGGGCTATTGATGAGCAATTCGCCATCGAAGACGAGGACGCTCGCCGTGCCGGAACTTTGGGGTATATGACTCGCGCCTTGGTGCTGGCCACCATGCCTTACAAGGATCC
Organism: Chitinophagaceae bacterium; assembly: GCA_039811245.1. Classification (GTDB taxonomy): domain Bacteria; phylum Bacteroidota; class Bacteroidia; order Chitinophagales; family Chitinophagaceae; genus Rurimicrobium. Next base: position 989 of record JBDHYE010000158.1, read on the forward strand.
GAAAGCCGATGTGTTCACGCGCATCAATGGGGACTTCAAACTACGGATATTGGCCGGGTATGAGGGTGGTATTCCTTACGGTATCTATCCCCGGCTGCTCATGTCCTGGGTAACGACCGAAGCGGTGCGCAACCAATCGCCGATGATTGAGCTTGGCGACTCGCTACGCTCTTTTCTACGGGAAGTACTTGAGCTGCGCAGCAACAGCGGTGGGCAACGCGGCGCGGGCACGCGGGTTGCAGAGCAGATGAAGCGTCTTTTTGGGGCGCTCATTACGGCGCAGATGGCACGGGGTGGCGGCGGTGATGGCGGCTTTGTGTTGCGAAACATCTTGATTGCCGAAGGCCTGCGGCTGGAGCATGAAGACGCTTTCAATCTTGATTTGGATGCGCCTGCAGCCGTCGGGGAACGTGCGTTGTGGGTCCCCCAGCATGCACACGATGCGGGGAAGTGGCAATCGCATGTCAAGCTCAGCACGCCGTTTTACCAAGAGCTGATCGAACATCCAATACCTATTGACTTGCGGGCATACAAAGCATTGCGCGGCTCGCCGCTTGCGATGGACATTTACTCCTGGTTGACTTATCGGATGAGCTACACAGACAGGCCGACAAAACCGATTCGCTGGGAATCCCTCATGGGGCAGTTTGGATCATCGTTCAACACGTCCGACATGAACCAGGCTTCGCGGGACTTCAAAAAAGGATTTCTGAAAGCGTTGAAGGCCGTGCAGATCGTGTACCCGGCTGCGCGCTTGAATGTGGTTGATAACGGGCTTGTGCTGTACCCATCGCCGCCGCATGTCGCACCTCTCGCGGCAAGAAGGCCAGCCAAAGACGAGGGCGAGCAACCTTCGCTTTTTTAGAAAACAAGGTAATCACCATGAAAAAATGGAAAGTCACATTCGGCGAGGGTGAAACTGTCGTCGAAGCGATAGATCTCACCGTTACCGCATCGGGCGCCCTCATGTTCAGCGTTGCCGGTGAAGTGCGGTACGTCTTTGCCCCTGGGCATTGGGTTAATGCAATCCTGCAGGACGGAGGGCATTATGGCTATCGTTGATTGCCTGCCGCGGGTGGTGATGCGCTGCGTTATTGTTGTGCGTGGAATCTTTCGGCTGCTGCGCGAATCCTAAGTATCAGGGAAGGGCGCCCGCCAACCGCTGATGTCTGGCGAGTGTGCGAATCGGGTGGGGCAGGGGCTCTTTCGCGGACGCGAAAATTTAGAAAGGGATGTGTAATGGGTCAACTTCAAAACGGTCGCACTTACCAGGAACGCCTGAACCTGTACGAAATCGCACAGGAGACGGTGGGCTTCATGATGGCCATGCGAACCGAGGCCATCTATGACGAGAAGAAGAAGGAACAGCCGGACGCCGCAAAGATTGCGCAATGGAACAAAGAGTTCGACAAACTCGATGACGAGTTGTACGGCTTACGCTTGGACGATGACGAGGCTATTCAGCGTGTGCTGAACGAATACTGCCCCATCGTCAAGGCCGACTTCCAACGCCGCAGCGCGGCAGCATGAGCGAGCGCTACAAGCTCTCCCCCGAGCTTCACGAGTCGATCTACACCGAACGGATTGCGGCCCGTTACTTGCCCAAGAGCAAGCCGCAGGAGCAGCCCTGCGCGATCATTACGGGGGGCCAACCAGGTTCCGGCAAATCTGGTCTCACAGCTATGGCGATTGAGCGGTTTCGTGAAAGTGGTTACGTGCTGGTGGATGCGGACAAGATGCGGCCCTACCACCCTGAATACACGAAGCTGATGCGGGCCGACGACAAGATTGCGGCCAATTTGACGCACGCCGATTGCGGGCCGTGGGCCACACGGTTGATGCGCGATGGCGTGGCGGGGCGTCGCAATCTCATCATCGACCAAACCTCGCGTGACCCCGCAGCAATGGCGGCGATGACCCAGCGCTTGCGGCAGGCCGGATACAGCGTGGAGTTCCATGCTATGGCCGTGTCTTCCGAGGTGAGCGAGCAGCGCATCCTGCAGCGCTATGAAGGCCAGCGCGCCAGGGATGGCTTCGGGCGTTATTCCACCAAGGACAAGCACGACGAGGCCTATGCCGGTGTTGCCAACACCGTTGCCTCGGTGGACGCAGGCGGGCAGGTGGATAGGCTTTGCCTTTTCGACAGATACCTCAAACTGATCTACCAGAACCAGCTTGTTGAAGGCCAGTGGCAACCCTCCCCGAACGCCCGGCAAGCGCTTGATGCCGAGCGTTCCCGACCTATGACACTGCAGGAGCGCCGCGACTTCGCCAAGGGGTATGACGGGCTGCACGATCTGCTGACACGTGCAGAGCGCAATGCCAGCGCCGATGAACTTCTTGGAATGGCGAAGCTGCAGAGCCAGGCTAGGGGGATGCTTATGGCTGAGGTTTTCCGTCAGGAGACCCCCGAGCGGGCAATGCAGCAGCATCCCGAGCTTGCCGCCGCCTATGGCGGTATAGCCGCCATCGAGGCCAAGGCCAAGGCGGAGGGTTTAGACGAGGGCGCGCGCGCTGTGGTGATGGCGCGAGTGCATGAAAATGTGGCCGCATCTATTGAACGCGGTCGCGTTCCCCACGTTGATGTTATCGAGCTGGAGCGTGCTCGAAACGGTCATCTTGATCCTGAGCGCTAGGGATTGGCGCGCTGAAAAACTCCCGGCACGTGTCTGGCTTGGCCAGGTCGAAAGGCCGAAATGTGCTACTCTGTAGTTGTCCTGTAACACATCGAGGCCCGACATGAACGAAGCCACCTTTACATTCCGGGTCGATGAGGCCCTGAAAAACGAATTTGCGACCGCCGCCAAGGCCCGCGACCGTACCGGCGCGCAGCTCCTGCGCGACTTCATGCGCCAGTTCGTGCAGAGCCAGCAGGACGCAGCAGCGCATGACGCATGGTTCCGCGAGCAAGTTCAGATCGGCATTGACGCAGCCAACGCGGGCGACGTGCTATCGACCGATGAAGTAGAAGCTGAGGCCGAGGCATGGAGGGCTGAAATGCGCCGGAAGATGGCCGCATCGTGAAATTGGTCTGGACAAAGCCCGCAGCAGCCGACAGGCGGGAAATCCGCGCCTACATCGCCCAAGACAACCCATCGGCCGCACTGGCCCTTGACGAGCTGCTATCCGAGAAAGCAGCCCGCTTGATCGACCATCCCCAGTTTGGACGACCTGGCCGCATCATCGGAACGCGCGAACTTGTCGCGCACCGAAATTACATCCTGATCTATGACGTGACCGCCGACACGGTGCGCGTGTTGCGTGTTCTGCACGCGGCCCGCCAATGGCCTCCGCAGAAAGCCTAACCATGTCACCCCGAGAGCATCACCAGACTTATTTCGGCCTGCCCGTACATGATGGCAAGGTGCTTTTCTCGGAGATAGAGGAACGGGAGTTCTTCCCTCGCTGGCAGGCCCTGATGGCCAATATCACCACGAAGCCCATGCAATGCGGCGACGAATTCGTTTTGCTATCCGACATAAAACGATTTGCGCAGCTCTACGCGCTTGAGCTGTAAATCGAGTCACACACCATGGAGGATGCTACTTCATTGGCAAAAACAAGGGTTTCCACCAAGCCCTTCACAGCAGTCTTGTGCCGGCGCGTTTGGCTCAACCATCGAACTTCGGCAACCATCAGTGTTTTTCGCGGCCTCATTTGCCTGGCCGTTCTGATTTTTGCTGGCATCGCTCGCGCGGAGCT
>JBDHYE010000159.1:0-4667 GCA_039811245.1 Chitinophagaceae bacterium
TATTATGACACAAGCTCTGGAGCAAGCCCGTAAAGGCAGACTTCATATCCTAGAGGCGATGTACCAATGTATTGCTGCTGCTAGACCCGATTTAAAACCCCATGCACCAAGAATTGAACAACTCATCATAGATGCTGAATTCATAGGCGCTGTAATTGGCCCTGGAGGTAAAATAATTCAAGAAATACAAAGAGAAACCGGTACTACCATATCTATTGAAGAAATGGATAATAAGGGCTATGTTAAGGTTTTTGCTGTTGACAAAGCCAGTATTGACAATGCCTTGGCTTGGATTAGAAAAATAGTAAGTGTGCCAGAAATAGGTGCAGAATATGAAGCCGTAGTGAAGAGTATAATGCCTTATGGTGCTTTTGTGGAATTTATGCCGGGCAAACAAGGTTTGTTACACATCTCAGAGATTAGCTGGTCAAGACTAGATAGTTTAGAAGGTGTACTTAAAGAGGGCGATACCCTTAAAGTGAAACTTTTAGAAGTAGATCCTAAAACAGGTAAGTTTAGATTGAGTAGAAAAGTGTTAATGGAAAAACCTGCCAACTATGTTGAGCCTGCAGAACGTGAGCCACGACCTAGAAGAGAAGCTTCAAATAATAACAGTAACAATAACAATAGGAGAGCTCCTAAGCATCCAAGAGAATCAAGGGGTGAATATTCTAAAACAGAAACTCCTAAAGAAGAAGGAGCAGCCTCGGCTGAGAACCCTGTAGATACTACATCTAACGATGATTTTATGAAATTGTAACATTGATGTATTCTTAGTTAAAAAAGCGCTTCAATAAAAATTGAAGCGCTTTTTTGTGGAGATGATTGAGGCTTAAAGAGATGATGATTCAACCGCATCTAATCAGCTGCCTTATATCTTTAAACCGAAAGCTATAAAGTAGTTTATTTATTTATTTCAAGAAAGAAAAAAATTAGAAATTTGTGGTAATTTATGAGCAGCCTATCAATAGGAGTTTCGATATTGAAGGCTTGGAATAATTAAAATCAATATTTGTACAACTATTGATTTTTTGTACATTAGCTCAAAATTAAAGCAGCGTTTATTTTTCTATTACAATAGAAAAATTGAATTAATACATAAAAACATTGAATAAATATTTTCCGGCATTAACAGGTATCAGAGCTGTAGCGGCGCTCATGGTATGCTTGTTTCATTTTAACCCCTTTAGAGAAGATTGGGTAGGGAGTCATGTGCATAATTTTTTCGGGGAGTTTCATGTTGGGGTTACTTTATTTTTTGTATTAAGTGGATTTTTGATTTGTGTACGCTATTATGATAAAGATAAAATTCAACTTAAAGAGTATTTTATAAATAGAATAGCACGGATTTACCCTGTTTATTTCCTGCTTACGCTAACTTATTTTGCTTTCTTATTTTTTAAAAACATTTTACCTTTAAAAGAGTTTTTCTTTCAGTTGTTTTTAAATATGACATTATTGAAAGGTTTCTTTGATGATTATAAATTTTCAGGTTTATTACCAGCTTGGTCCTTGAGTGTTGAAGAGAGTTTTTATTTGATCGCACCGATCTTATTTTTCTTTATTAAAAAATCCTATTGGAATTTGATCCTATTGCCTTTATTGGGTTTACTTTTAGGTTGCTGTTTAGTACAAGGGTTTAAAGAGGTATCTTTTTATGGATTCTTTCAAAACTATGAGTTTATGCTATCTTTTTCCTTTTTGGGGAGAATATTTGAGTTTATGATCGGTATTGCATTAGGTATTTTAGTATTAAAAAAAGAAGTGCATCTTTTAAAATATACAAAAGGTATGTTGTTTACACTTACTGGTATCCTAATGATTACAATTTATATTTTTTGGATTTCAACCTATAAAGGCACACAGATAGGAATTGTACAAAACGAAGCTAAATTCATCAATAATTTTTTGATGCCTTTAATGGGTATTGTACCCTTATATATTGGTTTGATTTATGAAACTACGCTTTTGAAAAAAATACTGAGTAGCCCTGTATTCATTTTATTAGGTAAAGCATCTTATGTGTTTTACCTAATTCATCTTGAAGTGGGGAAATGGAATGATAATTTCCTATTTGTTTGTATAATAGGATTTGCTATATCTATACTACTTTTTTATTTTATTGAAGAGCCTTTAAATAAAAAAGTAAAGACTTTGATGAAAAGGTAAAATAGGTTTATAGAGTCTTTTTATTGGTCATTTTTAATCTAAATGTTTTTAAAGGTAATAATTCTTCTTTTGTATCGGCATCAAATAGGGAATTAACCTTTAATAAACCAGTCCCACAGACGATAATAGGACAATCATTTTTTATAAAAATTACTTTTCCTATATCTCTATTTTCAATTGTTACGTCTGGGAAAACTTCAGCATTTAATATTTTTACTTCTTTTTCCCCATTTATATAAGTTGTTGCTCCTTTGTAAGGATAAGAAACAGCATTGATAAAATTTAATATTTTCTCTGCACTTAAAGTCCAATTAATTAAATAATCATCATTATCCCTCCATAGACTATAAGTTGCTTTTGATTCATCTTGAGGTTTAGCTTCTAAGGTTTTATTGTCTTTAATTAGACTAAAAATTTTATTAATAAGCTCTTTATAATTTTCAGAGATTAATTCTATAGCATCAGCAATTTTAATTGGATATTCAATTCTTGTAATACTCGTAAAAATAATATCACCTTTGTCATATTCATCATTTGCAAAAATTGCAGTCGCTCCAATTTCTTTTTCTTGATTGCATAGCATATTAACTAATGGGGCAAATCCTCTGTATTTAGGAAGAATTGAATCGTGTATTACAATTAGTTTAGAATTGCTTTTTGGAATTAACCATCTCCAAGATATTGCTATTGAATAGTTAGAATTTATATTAATTGTGTCTTTTCTGTCATGATATTTGAGGTTGTTATCTATGCATAGTTGTATTAATTCATTAGCATAATCTTTTTCGATATTTTGGTCTCTCCCTATTATTATTTCAGATATTAAATATTTATATTTATTATTTATTATTTATTAGTGATAATAAACAACTGTACCCTTTTAGAGTCATTAAATATAACGTGACTTTCATTCTATTTAAAATTCTAAGTGCTTAAAATTTAATAAGTTTTCAACACAAAATAAGTCAATTTCAAATAAAATAACTAAAATGATTTTTTAGCTTTAATTTTGCTTTCTTTAAAATTAAACGATTTATATATTTTTTATGGCAAAAGTAGCCTTAATTACTGGTATTACGGGGCAAGACGGTGCCTATTTAGCAGAGTTTTTATTAAATAAGGGTTATATTGTACATGGGATTAAGAGGAGAAGCTCCTTATTTAATACCGATCGGATAGACCATATTTATGAAGATCCCCATGTGCCCAATCGCCATTTTATTATCCATTATGGTGATCTTTCTGATGGGTCTAATTTAATCCGTATCATTCAAGAAGTATTACCTGATGAAATTTATAATTTGGGTGCTATGAGCCATGTAAAAGTGAGTTTTGATGCCCCTGAATATACTGCCAATGTTGATGGAATAGGTACTTTAAGAGTATTAGAAGCCGTACGTATTTTAGGTTTGACCAATAAGACTAAAATTTACCAAGCCTCTACTTCAGAGCTTTACGGTTTGGTGCAAGAGGTTCCTCAAAGTGAAACGACCCCTTTTTACCCTCGTTCGCCTTATGCCGTTGCAAAAATGTATGCCTATTGGATCACCGTTAACTATCGTGAAGCCTATGGTATGTTTGCTTGTAATGGTATTTTATTTAACCATGAAAGCCCCTTAAGAGGAGAGACATTTGTTACCCGAAAAATCACTAGAGCAGTTGCCCGAATGGCTTTAGGCTTAGAAGAAAAATTGTTTATGGGCAATTTAGATGCTCAAAGAGATTGGGGTCATGCCAAAGATTATGTAGAAGCCATGTGGCTGATCTTACAACAAGATAAACCAGAAGACTTTGTAATTGCTACGGGGATTACTACTACGGTTAGAGCATTTATCATACTAGCATTTAAAGAAGTAGGGGTAAGTTTAGCGTTTAAAGGTACAGGGGTAGATGAAAAAGCTTATGTGCTTGAAAATAATTCGCAGTATGCGTTTAAAGTAGGGCAAGAAGTGGTAGCAGTGGACCCTCGATATTTTAGACCTACAGAAGTAGAATTACTTATTGGAAATCCTCAAAAGGCAAAAGAAAAATTGAATTGGGTTGCTAAAACCAGTCTTGCAGATTTAGTAAAAGAAATGGTACAAAGCGATTTGAATAATTATGGTAAAGAAAAAATATTAAAAAATGCGGGTTATGAAATATTGAAACAATATGAGTAATCATTATTTTAAAAATATCCAATTCCAATAACAATGAACAAAGACAATAAAATATATATAGCTGGGCATCGAGGTATGGTAGGCAGTGCCTTATTGCGTAAATTAGAAAAAGAAGGCTATACTCAGTTAATTTATAGAACTTCTCAAGAGCTTGATTTAAGAAACCAAGAAGCTGTAAAGCAATTTTTTGAACAAGAACAACCTGAATATGTGTTGATTGCGGCTGCAAAAGTGGGGGGTATTGTGGCAAATAACACCTATAAAGCCGATTTTATTTATGATAATTTGATGATTCAAAACAATCTGATTCATCATGCCTATCTCAACAACGTGAAGAAA